>JABFRF010000182.1 GCA_013141315.1 Gallionella sp.
GTAGTCAAGTTTGTTTGACTTGCCACACTAAGTAATCACTGTCACTTAGTCCAGCAATGGAAAAACCGGACGGTCATTCGTCCGGTTTTTTTTGCTCTATTACTTTTTGTGATCGGGGTACTTGATATATATTCGCTAGTTGACACACGCCCAGCGACACAAGATTCAGACCGGGCCACGGCCCACTATCTCTTGGGACACTATCGTGAAGCACTGCATGACTATAATAACGCCCTTAGATTAAACCCCCAAAACCCCATCTCGCTTCGAGGTCGCGCGCTCACCTATCACGCCATGGGTGACGAACCAGCCGCACAAGCCGATTTTCAGCAAAGTTGCGCACTGGGACTGTGCCAACCAAACTAGATTACACGCACTCAACTATCACCCTTTTTCACGACTACGCCCTGTTCCGGCAATCCCAAAATTGGGACAACAAGCCCGAATGGCATTCCCAATAAAGAGATTTATTACACCGAGATAATATTAAAACTTTTTATTTACAGATAGTTATATATTTGGCACGGTATCTGCTTTCTATTCGGCTGCACTAGTAATCTAAACGAACTGTGCGGAACATCGGTAGCACTTTTTTACAACTTAAAAAGGACTCATACATATGAAAATCTCAAAATTAGCAAGTGGCTTGGCTCTGTTGGCAATCAGTGGCGTAGCTTTCGCTGGTAACGGCACTGGTATCGCTAGCACAAAACACAATCTGGGCGCTGGCGCTTCTGCTCTGGGCAACAAAGCAAACAACACAAATGGCACAACTGAAATCTGCGTATTCTGCCATACACCACACGGTGGTAACCAGGCAGCAGCAGCTCCATTGTGGAACCGTAAGTTCTCAACAGCTGGCTACACACGTTACAGCAGCTTAGGTACAACAACATTTGACGCTGCTGAAGCGCCAATTGGTTCAGTATCGGTCGCTTGCTTGTCATGCCATGACGGTACACAAGCTATGGACGCAATGATCAACTCACCAGGCTCTAACTCTCCTGGCATTTCACGTGGTTCTTCAACTGGCGATAACGGCTGGACAGAAACCAACGTTATGAGCAATTTGGCTGCAAGCGATAACGGTAACAGCGGTGACATGATCTACTTGGGAACTGATCTTCGTAACGATCACCCAGTTAGCATGCAATACGGTGGTGGTGGCTTTAGCTCATCCAATGTAAACGGTCCTTCAATTGACCCAGCTTACGCTATTGCAGGTGCAACTGGTACAGTTGGTAACAATAGCTCATTGGGTGGTACTGGTCGTGTTGCTAACCGCACACTGGGTAACAACTTATTGGTATGGTATGTAGATACTAACGGTGTATCTGGTCAGCAAAAAGATGACTTCACATTGTTCTCTCGCACTGATGGTCCAGGCGCAAATGCTGGCTTGAACCAGCCGTACGTTGAGTGTGCAACTTGCCATGATCCACATAGCACAAACCCAACATTCTTGCGCTTGTCTGGTGGTAACACAGGTAGTCAAGTTTGTTTGACTTGCCACACTAAGTAATCACTGTCACTTAGTCCAGCAATGGAAAAACCGGACGGTCATTCGTCCGGTTTTTTTTGCTCTATTACTTTTTGTGATCGGGGTACTTGATAAACAAAACAATTTTGTTTCATGGTGCGGGAATTTTATTAATGCATTGATATCGAACCGTTGCCAAAGTAATGCCGCTAACAGCCATTTACGCGCAACGAAAAGGTAAATACTGATTCTGCTAATACGAACGCTACAAATTTGACAGCTGCAACTATACCTACTATGCTCCAACTGCTTGATTAAACCATTCAGAAAGGATTTGACAGTGGCACACAAAACACCCCCCCTTAAGCAAATTTCGTTGATATTCGCAGTTTTATTCAGCGTCGGAGTGATGAGCGCAAGTGCCGCAGATCAGCCATCCGTTGACGAACAGTCAGTTTTTGCCACCGTTGGCAAAGTAGCTATCAGCTGGCAAGATGTCCAAACTGAATACAGAAGTGCTGCCAAAAATAAATTTTTTCATGGTAAACCAAGCGATGAGGTCGTAGCTGAATTACAACGTACCGTTGCTGATAAATTGATTACCAACGCTCTCGTACTCAATGAAGCTTACCGTCGTAAATTAAAGCCAGATTCAAAAACAATCAATCAGCAAGTTGCTGACTATGAGACGAAGTTTAGTAATGATCCAAAGTGGCCAGAGGCACGGACCAGGTTACTCCCTATCATTACCAAGCGCTTTGAAAGTGAAGCGTTAGTTAAAATGCTCGAAAATAATGTGCGCAAAGTACCGGCTCCAACTGCAGCACAAGTCCAAGCGTATTACACAAGCCATCCAGGGAAATTCACTACGCCAAAAGAGCAGCGTGTTTCTGTCATTTTACTAAAAGTTGATCCGTCAGCCGGAGAGGATGCCTGGGAGCAAACCAAAGCAGACGCTAAAACTCTGCTCCGGCAGATACGCGAAGGAGAGGATTTTGCTGAAATGGCTAGGCAATACTCCAGGGACTCGCAAACTGTAGATCAAGGTGGCGATATGGGCTACCTACATGAGGGCATGTTGCCGGGTCTACCTCAAGAAACCGTCAATAAATTACAAGTGGGTGAAGTGTCTGAGCCTGTTCGTCTGTTGGAAGGCATTGCCTTATTCCGCCTTACTGAACAAAAAACACCCGGTCTATCCAATTTTAACTCTGTAAAACAGCGCGCTAAAGAGCTGCTAACCTCTGAAGAAAGCGATAAGGCTTGGGATACCCTGCTTGCCGAATTAAGGAAGAAAACGCCAATGAAAGTTGACGAATCGCGTTTTCTACCCCTTAAGACCCCAGATGCAACCACAAAGTAAAATTTGATTTGCCTGCAGCATCCTATTGTCATTGACGCTGCAGGCAGTAAAGGGATTTTTTGCAGAAGCTTAAAATAATATCCGCTCTGCAACTTATATACTATTCGCAATATGCTCAAAGAGAAATACCCTAAAAGCAATCTTGTTAAGGTCAGCAGATTATTCGGTATCGTGCTGCTAGCATCGCTGGGGTTCGTTTCTTATCGTTCAGCATTTTCTGCCGAAATGAGCAAGTCTCCCGCCAATATTAGCCCATTCAGAGTTGCGCCGATTAGGCTATCAATTGACACGGGCGGCTTTGTTAACTACCTGATGTTACGTTCAACTTATGCCAATACCAGCCAAATAAATCAAACTGCCACTTTATCAATTTTCTCAAATTTGCAAGCACGCTCGTATATTTGGCAACCCTGGTTTTCGACCATCCAGGGTGGATTGGGTTTAACTATCAGTAATAGTCACTCCAATAGTTCAGCATCCAGCAGCAGCAAATCCACAGGTATCTCAACTAGGGGCAGTGCCTCGATCAAACTCATCCCTAAAAGTCGCTTCCCGTTTGAAGCTTCCATCAACACCAATATCGCACGACAAAGAAGTGGCTTTAGTTCAAGTGATACGATTACTCAATTCACAATGATTACCTTATCTCAACGATTTGCAGCTCGAGATGGTCGTCTGCGCGGCGGATTTAGTTTGACAAGAGATATAGCCCGTGAACAGCAATTTTCCCCCAGCACAAATGACGTATTCGCATTGGAATTTGCCCATGTGCCATTTTTACCTCACACAGTGACGGCAAGCGCAACTGTTCAAAGGAGATTGCAACCCCGCTTTAATTCACGCACTGTTGCTAATGATTTCAAATTAAATTATTCCGCCAGGCCAACCCAATATACTGCCATCAATAGCCTCATCAATGCTAGCAGCAACAATTCTCGTCAGGCCGATAAGGTTAGCGAGGGAAGTGCCAAGCAATTAAGTGTATTGGGCAATTGGAGTAGTTCAACGAATCAAGCATTGAGCCTATCCGCAAGCGCCCGTGCATTTACACTTAGCAGCACTGGAGCAGTTAAATCCACCACGATACTGAATGGAACCAATCTAAACTTGAATGGACGGTATGTGATATCTCAAACCGTTCGCGCCACCGGCAGTATAAATGTAAGTGATACCAACATAGCTGGTCAAACCATCTTTACCAATGTGTCTCTGGCGTCCAATAAAGGCTTCTCGGATATAACCGATATGTCAGGGTTTGTTTATAAACGATTCATTGGCGCAAACCTTTCCAACCAAAATCAAATCAACTCTTCTGCCCCAGAGCAATCAAGGAATGCGTTAAGCTTAGGCGCAACTGCAGGACATAGCTTAACAAAGCAAAAAGCTTTGTTTGATGGCAGATTAGTCGCAAATATCAATCAAACTATTTCCAAATCGATTAGTACACAGAGTACGAATAAGAATCCACTGCCTCTTCTGACTCATGGTTCTATTGGGTGGAATTTCTCGGGGATTAAAACACGCACTGAAGCTACCGCACGCTTAACCGCAAGTGATACTCGCGACATTGGCAATGACCACACAACGCCAACCACGCAAATCTATGGTTTGCTAATCAAACGAACTGACACTCTGCCACATTTCCAGACACTAAATGGAAGTATTGATCTGCAAGCAGTCAATCGCTCCGCTTCTATAACCATGTCAGGAAGTAGTAGCGTCAGCTCTCGTGCAATGATAAATTACACAAATGGTCGCCCTTTTAATATTAGAAACTCCACCTTTACCTCATCCTTTAAAATGAGTCGTAATCAACAATTTACTACTGTAAGTGAGAATACATTTGGCTGGGATAATAATTTTATTTACATTCTGGGTGCTTTAGAGTTGAAGCTGCGATTCAATGCAGAAAAGTTCAGCGGGAACACAATTACTACTTTGCAATTCAATGCCCGCCGACCATTTTAAAAATTATTATTTTGGGAAATTTTCAGTTCTGAGAATGCGCCATACGCATATCAAAACAGAAATAAGCCATTAAGCTAAAGTTAAGATGGCACAAAAACTTTTATTTCACGAAATAACCCCAAACGTTAGAATCGTGTACCACCTCAATTTGAATATTTTCGAAAGCTGTACAGAATTTGTACTCCATCCCTTGTCCAAGCGACATACCTCGCTAACGTTTTTGGTGAAAGCTAATTTCAACCGTATCATATAGAAAATACACTGTGAATTTTGACAGTACTCTCCAACTTCTGGAAGAGGCCAATTAAAAAAACTTCAATCTCCCCCGCGTTCAACTTGGAAAATTGTCGCAACCAATTATAAATAGGTAATTAGTCATGATTTCAACACGATTACAGATTTCCCTAATACTAAGCTTATGCTTTTTGATGACCAGCTGTGCTGAAACCAAAATGGTTATGAATATGTCTCCCGAGAGTGCAGAGGTGCCAACGATGGTATGGCCAGCCGCACCTGAAAAACCAAGGTATCGTTATATTGGGGAATTAAGCGGCGAAGCCAATTTCCGACCAGACTCTAATATTTTGGCAAATCGAAGTAAGCTAGCGAAACTATTTGATTGGCTGGTCGGTCTCAGAGACACAAAAGTTGACCCTATTGTGTTGCAGCGTCCGCAAAGTGGGGTTGTTGATAATGAAGGGCGGGTGTTTGTAACCGATATTAGTAAAGGTGCTGTTTACGTTTTTGATAAGACTGCAGGGAAGCTGTTCGTTTGGGAGATGGCTGGATTGAATTCCCATTTTAAGTCCCCAGTCGGGATCACTCTAGGAGACGGGGGGGATGTTCTTGTCGCAGATGCTGATTTGCACGGCATATTTCGATTGGATAACAAGGGTAATCCGGTTGGAGCGTTTGGGCAAGATATACTCAAACGCCCCACTGGTTTAGCTCGTGACTCTAAACAGGGCTATATTTATGTTGCAGATACTTATGCTCATGATATTAAGGTTTTTCAGGATGATGGGAAGTTATTAAAAGTAATTGGGCAGCGAGGTGAAGCTGATGGCGAATTTAATTTCCCCACACACATAACTTTTTCCAACAACCAGTTATATGTCACAGACACACTGAACTCGCGCATTCAAGTATTCGATGCCGAGGGGAAGTTGGTCAAAAAATTTGGCCAACGCGGGCTTTACATAGGAAATTTAGTGCGCCCCAAAGGGGTTGCTGTTGATAATTTCAGCAATATCTACGTGATAGAATCACTCTACGATCAACTATTGATTTTCAATCAACAAGGTGAAACTTTGTTAGCCTTAGGTGGCAACGGTAAAGAGGTTGGTCAATTCTACTTGCCAGCGGGTGTTTGGGTGGATCAACAAAACCAAGTCTATATCGCAGATATGTTTAATGGCAGAATTACAGTGTTACAGTATTTAGGAGACACGCAATGAATAAATTACAGCACTCCAAGTTAATGTGGGCCTTCACATCAATAGGGGGAGTATTCCTGATTGCCACCATTGGCATTGCGAGTGCCGCCATCATTTCAAATGTTGCAGCAACTAAGCACAACCTGTCGTCTATAGCTGATGGTACAGGGGTCGTGCCTTTACGGGGAATTAAAGCAACCAGTGAGAGCCAAGTCTGCGTTTTTTGTCACACACCACATAATGCAAACCAAAGCGTGAGCGCACCTCTATGGAATCGAAGTTTTTCTAATGCGACTTATACACCTTATACATCTACTTCAATGGATGCGACCACGACACAGCCGACTGGAGATTCAAAATTATGCTTATCATGCCATGATGGGACTATTGCGATCGGCACTGTGGGTGTATTAAATGCACAAGGCCCTGTTAACATTCCCATGTCAGGTGCGGGATTGGGGGGGGTGATGCCTAGCGGTGCGGGTGCAACGACTGGGTACACCAGAAACATTGGCATAAATTTAACCAACGACCATCCCATTTCATTTTCCTATGACACGGTACTTGGTGGCGTCGGTGGTACTGATGGCGAGTTGCGCAGCCCACCTGTCATTGTCAACGGCAACACGGTCGTGGGTAATCGAACCAAAGCCGCCGGGTTAAAGCCTACCTTCCCGCTGCAGGACGATCAGTTGCAATGCACAACTTGTCATGATCCACACCTAGTAGATACCGTTGCGACGAATTCTCCGCTAAAATTTTTGCGCGGTAATCGACTGCAAAAATTACAGCCTTTAGGTGGAGTGTATGTCGGTGATAACGATATCATGTGCCTAGCTTGTCACGAAAAGGCAGGGGAGGCCTGGGCTTACTCAGCTCATGCTAATGAATTGGTCGCTGATGAAACTTACCTAGACTCGGCTGCAGTTACCCGAGAGTTTGCTCGAGGTACGACTGTATGGCAGGCATCCTGCCTTAATTGCCATGACGCTCATAGCGTTGAAGGATCACGCCGATTGTTGCGCGAGGGCACCAATGCAATTGGCTCCCCTAAAGCCGGGGGTAGTGCAGCAGGAGAACAAACTTGCTACGAATGTCACAATTTGTCGGCCTCAAGCATCCTTGACAACGTATCACCCCCTAACAAAACACCTGATATCAAGAGCGACTTTAATCTGGTGTTCCACATGCCCATTTCACTTCAGCCAGAAATACACAATATCGGCGGAAATTTTGATGATACTACGAGGGGTGGACCCCGCTGCAATGCAGGAGATCAGTGTGGCAAGGATTTTATAGAATCTCAAACACTGCTGGGCAAGGTGAGTGCGGGTATTGATGGAAGCTTAAATAATCGGCATGCCGAATGCACGGATTGCCATAACCCGCATCGTGCAAGTAAAAACAGATTATTTAACACCAATCCGATCAGTCCAGATATCGCTGGCACGCATAAACATAACATCACAACTGGAGACGCCTCCCCCCATAACAATCTTGCATCTGGCTCTTTACGCGGGACATTTGGTGTGGAACCGACTTACCTGTCATCCGAATTTGGCTCCAACCCAATCAGTTTCCAAGTCAAGCGAGGGGATGCTGGCACCTCAGTTATCACCGATGTGACGAGTACTTACGTCACTCGTGAATATCAAGTATGCCTAAAATGCCACTCGAATTATGCTTTTGATAACATCACTCCTCCTGTTTTACCCTTGGCTAGCCAGACAGGTGGAACACAAGAGCGCACCAATGGCGTGATCAACTACAGTGATGTCGCGATGGAGTTCCAAGCGCCGCTCCTACACCAGGGCGAACCCGCCAACACCCCTGATTCAGGAGCTTATTCAGCACTATTTGGAAATAACAACCACCGGTCTTGGCATCCTGTCATGGAAAAAACCGGGCGAACATCGTCTGGGTTAGCACCCGCGCGCCCTAGTGCCGATAAAAACCTATGGCGTGCGCCTTGGAATGGTTCAAATACCGATGGTGGGCTTGCTATCGTTGCGGATGCGGTCGGAACTCAGACTATGCAGTGCGGCGACTGCCATGGGTCAACCACACTTCAAGCAGAAGGAGTGGTGCCACTCGGCGGGGAGGACGGGGCTGCTTGGGGTCCACATGGCAGCAATGAAAGTTTCATTTTGAAAGGACAGTGGTACACCGATGCGCCGAGTAATCACACTGTCGGCTCAAATAATTTGTGCTTTAGATGCCACGAAGAAAATCAATATGCCAATCCGGTCGCTTCTTCGGGTATCGGAGCTATCGGTACGCTTTCGAGCGGGTTTAGTGGTATTGATTCTTTGAATCAACCTATGCCAAATCTTCACCAAAGCCATGCCTACTTCACCACTCAAGGTGGGACTGCCAATGCTCCTTCATGGCCTGCCGCAGCCAATGGTACTTATAGATGCACGATGTGTCACACTGGCACAGCTCACGGTTGGAAAAATAAAGCGTTCTTAACCAATCTAAACGACTTGGGGCCAGAAATTCTAGCGCTTGGTGGAGAAACTCCCCCTGGGTTATTGGCTGCTAGCGGGGTATTAGCCGCAGGCGATTCTGTTCCGAAAGGTACTTCAGTTTCCGTCTCAGTTTCAAGTGGCGGATACAGCAATGGTCCCTACTACCGAGGTTCGCTATTATCAATTGTGAATAATGGAATAACAGCAAACGGATTTGCTGCACCTGGCAATTGGAAGAAAGCTGACTGCGGAACTTCGGGCTGCCATCTCTAAATAACAATATTTTTTCGATTTATCCACATGGTGCCCATTGATTCAATGTCAATGGGCACCATCGTTTGAGATACACCAGCAGTTCATGTTTAAAACACTCAATACTTAATCTCGAATTTAGTGATAATCTACAATACATTCTTATTTCACTTGCTTCGTTACCAACATGATTCTCTACGCCGCCACGATACTAGCTTCCAGCTTTTTGCTGTTTCTCATACAACCTATCATTGCAAAGCAAATTTTGCCTTGGTTTGGCGGCACTGCCGCGGTTTGGACGACTTGCCTAGTATTTTTCCAATTAACGTTATTGGCTGGTTATTTGTACTCAGATCTGTCTAATCGGTTACTAAAACCCAAAGCACAGAGTGCACTTCATATCCTGTTGTTGATTATTAGTCTTGCGGCCATGCCTATCATTGCTGCAACGGGGTGGAAACCTGTTGGAACTGAAGATCCTTTGTGGCGCATTCTAGGCTTGCTGCTACTCACTATAGGTATGCCTTATTTCATGCTATCCACCACTGCACCGCTGCTTCAATCTTGGTTCGCTCGTGAACATGCCGACCCCAATACGGCTAAACGTGTCTATCGTTTTTTTGCATTATCTAACCTAGGTGCGATGTTAGGGTTACTCTCCTATCCCTTTGTGATTGAAACTTGGATTACAACACGCAATCAGGCGTTAGGTTGGAGCATCTGCTATGCAGTATTTGTTGCGCTCTGTATCGGCAGTGCTTGGCGTGCTCGCAATTTAAAAATTGATACGCCAACAGCTGAAGCATTCAGTGAAACTTTAGGTAGCGTGCCACAAATGAGGGATTACGGTTTATGGTTTGTGCTAGCCGCACTTCCCTCTTTGATGTTACTGGCTGTTACCAACCACATTACGCAAAACGTCGCATCTATTCCATTTATGTGGATATTGCCACTCACCCTTTACTTACTTAGTTTCGTATTGTGTTTCGAAGGGCGAAATTTTTATGTGCGCAAGTTCTGGATATGGCCAACTCTCGTCATCATCATTGCAATGGCGTGGGGCTTAACCACCAACTATGGATTTTTAGCGATTAACATAGCGATTCCGTTATATTGCACCGGCTTGTTTTTAGTTTGTATGTTCTGCCACGGGGAACTCGCAGCAGCAAAACCTGTGGCACACTACCTCACCCGTTTTTATTTGATTCTATCTTTAGGTGGCGCAGCGGGAGGGCTGTTTGTTGGACTGATTGCACCTAAAATTTTCAATGCCTTCTGGGAGTTACCTTTGGGACTGGCAGCACTGGCACTCATAGTTTGGATACTCACCAAAAAATCTGCCGATTCACACCTGCCTAAAATCGCTGCCATCGCCTCTCTTGGTGCTATTTCTTATTTCGCCTACGACTACAATCAGTTGCAAAAAATGGACAATACGATTGCTGCAGTGCGCAATTTTTATGGTCGATTAAGTGTCAAGCAGATCGGCTATGGCATCAGTGACACAGAATCCTATCGGGTTGAGATGCATGGCACGATTCAACATGGCAAGCAATTCGTTCATCCTGCTAATCGACACTTCACCACCAGTTATTACAGCGAAAGCTCGGGGATAGGTATGGCTCTGGCCCATATTCATCCTGGGCAGCAAAAAATCGGCGGGGTGGGTATGGGCATAGGCACGATTGCCGGTCACAGTAAACCTGGTGGTTTAGTTAAATTTTATGAGGTCAACCCGAAAGTAATTGATTACGCCAAAGAGCAGTTTTACTACTTAAGTGAAAGTTCGGCAAAAGTCGAAGTTGAGCTTGGTGATGGTCGATTGCTATTGGAGCGTGAATCTCCTCAACAATTTGATGTACTCGCTATTGACGCATTTTCAGGAGATGCCGTTCCTGTTCATTTGATCACGCGCGAAGCAATGGCACTGTACTTGAAGCATGTTAAACCCGATGGTGCAGTCGCCTTTCACGTTACGAGCCGTTACCTGAACTTAGCTCCTGTAGTTAAACAACTGGCCGATGATGCAGGTTACGAAGCGGTATTGATTTCCGACAAGTCAGATGACATTCACTACTCTCCCAGCAACTGGGTAATCGTGACGCACAATCAAGACTTTCTGAATGCGCCGGATGTCATGCAAAACCGGGTGGCAATTGATCCCATCCCAAACATGAAGATTTGGACAGATGATTTCAGTAACTTATTTCAAGTACTCAAATAAATTGACGATCCGCAATCAAGCGTTCCAAATAAGTAAATTTGTTTAAGCCACGAGTTAAAATAAGCACACTCTTACAATCTTTTCCGGGGCAAGGTAATGGCCAGACTTAATGCTGAAATTACTGGACAGCACGCTGCTTACGAAGCATCCCTGCCCTCACCAGTGACTACGCCACAATCTTCCTCTGAAGTTCCGCTCCGAGTTAAAGGTTTTTTAGCTTTTTCTGCTGTAGTTATCTACGCAGTACTGCTAACCACTTTCACTTTCAACAAAAAATCTGAGCTCGCCAATGAGTTTGAACGGTTACAAAACTTCTATAAAATAGAAGAGCAACTAAGGCAAGTAGATGCAACAGCCTTTCATATTGTCATGGGTGTTTTCATGAATTCATACGCCTCTGACCCCAAAGCAATCGTACAAAGATTTCTAACCAATTTCGATCTGCTCAAAAAGAAAAATGCCGAACTGGCTGCCACCTATCCTCTTGCCAGCGTAAACTTATCTCGGATAGAACAGGCCGCAGCACAAGCAGCCGCCTCTGCCCATCCCTCACCTGCAGAATTGGCAGCAATGAATTCTGAGTTACTTAAGGTGAAAATCGAAATTACCCAGCACATTGATGAATCACGCCAAGAACAAAACACCTCTGCCGAACGGTTCAATACCCAGTGGGATTCAGCCGCGCTGGCTTCAATGATGTTCGGAATCATTGGACTGTTACTGCTGGGTGCAATTATTGGCTTATTCTTTACTCGACTAACTCAAGATTTGCACACCCTCAAGGCATTGGCATGGGACATCATCAAAGGTAAAAGGGATGTCACCACCCCTGTCACTCGCAATGATGAGGTGGGGGAGTTGATGCAAGCCGTCAATCAAATGGCAAGTGCCTTGGATGAACGTGAAAAAGAGTTAGTCATCGCCAGACAGAAATTTTTCCACCAAGAAAAAATGGCCGCAGTGGGGGCGCTTGCAGCTGGTGTGGCTCACGAAATTGGCAACCCTATCGCGGCTATGTCTGGCGTGTTGCAGGAAATGGTTGATACGCAATCATCCAATCCCAATAACGCCCCGATGAATAGTAAATTATCAATGCTGCAATCACACATTCACCGCCTTTCTGCAATCACTCGCGAAATATCGGAATTCGCGGCACCCCAACCAATAGAACGGCAACTATTGGACTTAAACTCTTTGGTACGAACAACAGCTGGCTTAATGAGCTATGATAAAAGGATGCATAAAGTTAACTTACAACTCAAGTTGGACAACCAACTCCCTGCCCTCTTCGGCGTTGCCGACCAGTTGACACAAGTCATTATGAATCTGTTGATTAACGCTGCGGATTCACTAGAAGCAATAACTGACCGGGCATTGGAAATTACAATTCGGACTGAAGTGTTAAGCAACAGTGTACGCCTAAGCGTTACGGACAATGGTTGCGGCATGAATCAGGAAACGCTCAACCGAGTGTTTGAAGCTTTCTTTACGACCAAGCGCAGAGGGACAGGATTGGGCTTGGCACTCTGCTATTCGATCATTACTGGGCATAAGGGTACGATTGAAATAGACTCAAAATTAGGGGAAGGAACCTGTTTGTTTGTTACCCTTCCTCTACCTACCGATGAAGAGTTAATGTCATGAGGACATTACAACTGCTCGTTATTGATGACGAACCTGCTATACGGCAAGTTGTGTCAGCACTCCTTCGCAAAGCCGGTCACTCGGTAGAACAGGCCGGTGATGCCGAAACTGCACTGGAGAGATTGGCACGTGGCGACATAGATATTGCATTGAGTGATATCAAACTACCCAATATGAGTGGCATTGATTTATTGCGCCAGGCCAGAGCTTCAGGTATTGACACGGCATTCATCATGATGACAGCTTTTGCTTCTGTTGATACTGCGATTGAAGCCATTAAAGCAGGTGCTGCTGATTACATGATTAAACCGCTTAATCATGACGAATTGTTGCACCGCCTAACGAAAGTAGGTGACCTTCGTGGGTTGCGGGCTGAGAATAGAGTTTTGCGCAGACTGGTACTTGGTAGCAACCGCGAAGTGTTTGGATTTAATTCGCCAACCATGCGTGAAATGGAGCATATGGCAGCCAAGGTTGCACGGACCAACAGCACCGTACTAATAACGGGTGAAAGTGGAACGGGTAAAGGCGTGGTGGCTCGCTTGATCCATCAACAAAGCCTGCGTGCCGACGGCCCCTTTATTCCAGTTAATTGCGGTGCTATCCCTGAAAACTTGGTGGAGAGTGAGTTTTTTGGCCACACAAGAGGCTCATTCACCGGTGCTGATAAGCTAAGAAAAGGATTATTCTTAGAAGCTGATACGGGAACAATATTTCTAGATGAGATAGGGGAGTTGCCTCTCGCCCTTCAAGTAAAGCTGCTGCATGTCATTGAACAAAAAGAGGTGCGCGCCGTTGGTAGTGAGCAATATCGGCCAGTAGATGTCCGTATAGTAGCCGCCACCAATCGTGACCTGAGCGACATGGTCGCCGCAGGGAAATTTCGCGAAGACCTGTATTTCAGGCTGAGTGTCTTTCACTTGCACGTGCCGCCGCTAAGGGATCGCCGCCAGGATATTCCCGCGCTGGTAAATTTTTTACTGCAACGCAATTCTCGGCGGCTGGGCAGTAATGGGATGAAAGCCTCGTTAGATATGGGTGTTGAAGAGCTTCTTGTCAATCATAGTTGGCCGGGTAATGTGCGCGAATTAGAGAACGTCTTGGACCGCGCACTCATCCTTGCCGATGACTATCGCATCACTGTTGCGGATCTTCCTTCGTCGATCTCTAAAATTGCCAACCCGACTCATTCTGATCTTGGCTTCCAGGCTTCGGGATCATTGCGTGAACAGGTAAGGAAATTTGAAACACACCTCATCCTTAAAACCATTGAAGACGCAGGAGGTGACAGACGGATGGCTGCGCAAAAATTAAACATTGGCTTGTCAAGTTTGTACCGAAAATTAGAAGAAATCGAAGCTCAACCCTTGCCGTCAGAAGAGCATTATGCTCGACACGAAGTTCGACAAGAATAATCGGGTTGACTGAAGCAACTTGCACAATAATTGAACTTCAACGTATTGAGTACACCTAATCCAACATGTTGTGAATTGCGCTTGAACGTAAATTTTTGATACACTGCCAATATTCCATTCGGCTTCTAGCACTAATAAAGGGGAATCTCAATGCTGACAAAACATAAATATTTATTCTGGATTGGCTTATTATCTTTTCTCATGGTGTCCCCTATTGCCTCTGCTACGCCAGCAGAAGATTTTGCAAGTGCTGAAAAATCCTTTAATGAAGAAGATATAAAAGAAGCGACTAGATTACTAAGAGCGGCTGCAGATCAAAATTACCTCCCCGCCCAAGTTCGTATGGGTCAATTCATGTATGGTTCAACTGATTATGAAGAAGCCTTTGGCTGGTTTCTCACCGCCGCCTTTCAAGGAGATGCAGCTGGTCAATATGAGTTAGGGCAAATGTACGGCCTTGGATATGGGACGGATAAAAACCCTGATAAAGCTTTTTTCTGGACAAAAAAATCCGCAGAGCAAAACTATCTCCCAGCAGTTCAACTGCTAGCTGATCTATATAAGCCTGAAGCTGAAAGAAAAATTTTAATAAACTTTTTAGGCATTTCGCCGAATGCAGAGCAAGCGGCTTTCTGGGGGGCAAAGTTACCTGAACTAGAAGATGCGGCCGCCAAAAGATCCAAAAGAATTCAGGCTCTCCAAAAGAAAAAGGATATTGAAGCTGCCGAAAAAGCCAAGAAAGAACAATCTAAATTGCTTTGCGGCCTAAAATGTTAAGCTATCTTCCGCCATTGTGCAGATCATGTTTATTTGTGATATTGGCCCTCGCAACCAGTCTCACGCAAGCTTCAGAAATTAAAAGGGGCAAAGAGCTATACAATACGTACTGCGCAGATTGCCATGGCGCAACGGGTATAAGTGTTATGCAAGACGCCCCCAATTTTGCTAAAAATGAAAGCTTGGTCAAGTCCGATTTCGAGTTATATGACGCAATTAGCAAAGGCAATAATGCAATGCCTCTATATCAAGGCATACTAAGCGATCAAGAAATTCTCGATGTCATAACTTTCATACGTACACTCAACTAAATAAGTCTCGTTTCTCACTTGCCCTGCCCATTTATTCGCATGCCTGATTCAAAATTTATGCATAACCGTTCCGCTAGCCTAATTTCCTCAATTTGCTTTGCTTTCATCATTGGCATTCCCACAGCGAGGGCTGCCAATTCTGGACTACCTCATGTACTCGAAACCTTTGAAGTGGGTGACTATGTTAATGTCCGCGCCCTAACCATAGAACCTCAAAAAAAATCCCTATGGGTCGGCACGTCAGTGGGTGTAAGTGAGATTGATTTGACAACCCGCTCCGTTCGCAATACTTTTAACAGAGACAGTGGCTTGGCAAACGAATATGTTTTTGCAGTAGCCGTAGACAAAGACGATTACAAATGGTTTGGTACAAATGCAGGAGGGGTTTCACGTTATCGTGACGGCAAATGGAAAACCTACTTCCCCATGCATGGGTTAGCGGATTATTGGGTCTATTCTTTTGCGAGCCAAAGCAATGGAGATTTATGGATCGGTACATGGGCGGGCGTCAATAAAGTCAGTCTAAAGGACATGAAATTTACGACCTACGTAAAAGAATTGATCAATGAATGGGTATATGGTATCGCTGTTGATAAACAAGACCGGGTATGGTTTGGTACAGAAGGTGGCGTCTCCATGTTTAATGGCAAAACTTGGCAATCTTGGAGTCACAAAGACGGAATAGGTGCGCCCAACAAAAATAAGCTGGCAGCAAGCAATAATACCGGCTTAGGTACTCGTTCACGGCATGACCTGAGTATGCTATCGGGTGGCGGCAAGCTCACTTATAATCCCAGTTATGTGTTTGCACTCAAAATTGG
>JABFRF010000157.1 GCA_013141315.1 Gallionella sp.
CTCATCGCATCTTTGCTTCCCTCGCCCACCGGGAGAGGGACTGAGGTAACCAATGACTTGGCTGGCGTAGTTGGACAGCCTAGTCAGATGGCTAGTAGTTCTATCAGTGAGGGAGCGACCGTTGCCACAGACACCTCCCTCACCCTAGCTCTGATGGAACAACTAGCCATTCGACTAAGTCCGCAAGCGGACAAGTCGCTGGTTATCTCCCAAGGGGCGAGGGGACAAGGGCAAAACCCAAGCAACGTACCATTCCCCACCCTCCCTCTGGGTGGCATGAGCCTCGCCTTGGAGGAACAACTAGCCATTCGACTTGGCGAGCAAACAACGCCAGCCAAGTCGCTGGTTATCAGGGCGAACGGTTGTTAGTTCTGCTACTCTAAGCGAAATTAGCACCCGCAATTGAAATGACGCAATACAAAAATTAGTGAACCCAGTAAAATTAAAAATGATGATGCAGATAAAAGTTTTGATGATGAGTGTAGTAATGCTTGCGGCAAATGCAGCTTTCGCCGCACCTGCTAGCCCACTGCCCAAGCCGGTGCCGATCGATTCCATTGTTGCGGTTGTCAACGATGATGTGATTACACGTTACGAATTGGATGATCGATTGCAGACAGTGAAGGAGCAGCTGCAAAAGCAAGGCACGGCATTGCCTGATGCAGAGATGTTGCAGAAGCAACTGCTGGAGCGCATGGTGATAGATTTGTTGCAGGCGCAGTTTGCTAAAGAAAATGGCATTCGTATCGATGATACGCAGTTGGATATGGCACTCACGCGTATTGCGCAACAGAATAATTTTCCGTCACTGGCGGAATTTCGTAGTAAATTAGAAAGCGAAAAAATCGATTACAAAAAATTCCGCGAAGAGATTCGCAGTGAAATCATCTCCACACGCTTGCGCGAACGTGAGGTGGAAAGTAAGTTGGTGATCAGTGAAAACGATATCGATAACTACCTTGCTAACAAATCCAAAATGGGTGCGACGGGGGAAGAATTTCATCTGGCGCACATTCAAGTGTCCGTGCCGGAACAGGCCAGTGCTGAGAAAATTCAAGCTGCACGTGATCGCATACAACAAGCGTTAACCCAATTGCAAAGCGGTGCTGATTTTGCACAAGTGGCAGCAGGTGCTTCTGATGCTAAAGACGCGCTGAAGGGTGGCGATCTTGGTTGGCGCACCAGCGATGCGATTCCTCAGTTGTTTATGAACGAGCTGCAAAATTTGCAAGCAGGTAAGGTCACGGGGATTTTGCGTAGCCCAAGTGGATTTCATCTTGTTAAATTGATAGGCAAGCGCAGTGGCAAGGGCGCAACGCAAATCACCCAAACACATGCTCGCCATATTCTGATTAAGTCCAGCGAGATCGTTTCAGAAGCTGAAGCAAAAAAGCGCATCATGGAAATCAAGCAGCATATCGATGCGGGTGCAGATTTTGCCGATGAAGCAAAACGCTATTCCCAGGATGGTAGCGCGCAACAAGGGGGTGATTTGGATTGGTTGTCACCCGGGCAGACTGTGCCGGAGTTTGAAGAGGCGATGGATAAGCTGCAACCCGGTATGGTAGAGGCCGTGCCGACACAATTTGGCTGGCATTTGATTAAGGTGATCGAGCGCCGCACTACCGATGTCAGCGAACAACAGCAGCGCCAGCAAGCGCGCATTGCAATCGGTACGGCCAAGGCAGATGAGCAATATCAAGATTGGCTGCGCCAACTGCGCGATCATGCATTTGTAGAATATCGTGCTGAGAAGAAAAAATAAGCTGTGAAAAATTTGGCTTCTTTATTGCCGCTAGCGATTACCGCTGGTGAACCTGCAGGCATCGGCCCTGATTTGTGTGTACAGCTTGCCGCACTATCGTTAGCTACGCCCATCGTTGTTATTGCAGATAAAGATTTATTGCTGCAACGTGCGCAGCAGCTTGGTGTGACTTTGCAGTTGCGAGATTACGATTTTCCCCCTCGCCCTTCGGGAGAGGCTGGGCCTGTCCTGAGCTTGTCGAAGGAGGGTGAGGGAGCATCTTTTCCGCTACTGCCATCTGGTCACCTGTATGTGCTGCACATTCCACTCGCACAATCATCTCAGGCGGGCGTACTCAATGCCGCCAACAGCCAGTATGTATTAGCCACGCTAAGCCGCGCTGTACAAGGCTGTCAGGCGGGTGAGTTTGCAGGCATGGTCACCGCGCCTGTCCATAAGGGCATCATCAACGATGCAGGCATTCCGTTTACTGGGCACACAGAATTTTTGGCCGAACAAACGCATACCCAACAAGTGGTGATGATGTTAGTCGGCGGCGGAATGCGAGTCGCATTGGTTACCATTCATCTGCCGCTAAAAGATGTTGCATCAACCATTACCAAGCCGTTGCTAGAAAATGTGACGCGCATTTTGCATAGCGATTTACAACGACGCTTCGGCATCGCGCAACCGCGTATCCTGGTTGCAGGGCTTAATCCGCATGCGGGTGAAGGCGGTTATTTGGGTCGTGAAGAAATCGACGTGATGATTCCCGTGTTGGATAAATTGCGTGGTGAAGGCATGAACGTGAGTGTGCCGCTACCCGCTGATACTTTGTTCACACCACATAAGTTATCTCAGTGTGATGCGGTGTTAAGCATGTATCACGATCAAGGTTTACCCGTGTTGAAACACGCCAGTTTTGGGCAAGGCGTAAACGTCACGCTGGGCTTGCCGATTATTCGCACCTCAGTTGATCACGGCACCGCACTGGATTTGGCGAGTACAGGAAAAGCCGATAGTGGGAGCTTGTTAGAAGCCATTAAAGTCGCCACTGAGATGGTGCAGAACGAGCGAGTTGCTCGTGCATAAAGCCAAAAAGAAATTTGGTCAAAATTTTCTTGTTGATCAAAACATCATCGCCGATATTGTTGCTGCGATTCGCCCCATTGCCAATGACAACATGGTTGAGATCGGCCCCGGTTTGGGCGCTTTGACGCGCCCCTTGCTGAAGCTTCTCAATCAATTGCACGTAGTAGAGATTGACCGCGACATCATCGCGCGTTTGGAGAATGATTACCCGCAAGACAAAGTCAGCACTAAGTTGATTATCCATGCGGGCGATGCGTTGAAGTTTGATTTTGCCACGCTCGCCGCTCCGTTACGTATTGTCGGCAACCTTCCTTACAACATTTCCTCACCACTGTTATTTCATTTTACCGAGTACACCGAAC
>JABFRF010000187.1 GCA_013141315.1 Gallionella sp.
ACGAGTGTTCTGGCGTGACATTCATGCGGTGACGGGTTTGTGGATTTCGTTTTTCGTTTTGTTCTTGCTGATATCCGGTTTACCTTGGGCGAAATCTTGGGGCGGTCTGCTGAAAGAAGTGCGTCAGATTGGTGTGACACAAACAGTGCGGCAGGATTGGACAACGGGACGTTCCTCCGAGCTGGCGGATAGAAAGCTAATGAATACGTCTGCTGCAGATATGGCAGACAACGGTGAACATGCGGAACATACCGGACATGCTGGTCATAATCATGAGGGTGGCATGGCTAAACCTAAAAATGACTACAGTGCGCTGGATCACATGATTGCTACTGTACAACCATTGAACCTGCCGCCGCCAGTGAGGATTTCCCCGCCTTCAAAAAAATCACCGGACTGGACCGCACGCTCAGATGTGCAGAATCGTCCGTTGCGGGTCAATTTGACGCTTGATGCAGACACGGGCGCGGTTAAATCTACAAAAACTTTCGCGGATAAACCTTTGCTAGACCGCCTCATCGGGTATGGCATCGCTATCCACGAAGGGCAGTTGTTTGGTTGGTTCAATCAAGCCTTGGGTGTATTTACTGCATTGGGCTTGCTGTTGATGATAGTGAGCTCTGTGGTGCTCTGGTGGCGGCGACGTTCACCTGGTACGCTGGGCGCACCTAATCCAAATCAGGCAGTGTCAAAGTTTGCTTATGGATTGATCGCCATTATGGTGACGTTAGGCGTGTTGTTACCTTTCTTGGGTATCACGATGATTATCGTATTATTGACTGAACGCTTGGTGTTGCGACGCATTCCAGCCGCGAGTAATTTTCTGGGGTTAAGAGCTTGTTGAGTTCGTTGCATAAATTAAAGCAAGAACAGTTAATCGGTTTGGCATTTGTGTTGTTACTGCATGGTGCGGGTTTGTACGGCTTGTGGCGTTACAAAATCATTCCCACTCCCGATAAGGCTATCGCTTTGATGGTGAATTTTATCAACCCGCCCGCGCCGGAAAAACCGAAGCCACCCGAACCGCCCAAGCTACGTCCGCTCGATCCGCCACCGCCTGAGCATATCCATTTGGCAGTAGAAACGCCTGTGGTATTGCCCGATGAGCCAGTTGTCTATGTGCCGCCGCCAGAGCCGGTAGTGGAAGCCCCTCCACCTGCGCCGCCTCAGATGGAGTTGCCTTCGCAACTCGTCACGTTAAGCAGCGAGCTGTCGGTGATTTGCTCGGAGCGTGCTGCACCGCATTACCCAATGGCTTCGAAACGCATGAACGAGCAGGGTAAAGCGGTCTTACGTGTTGAGTTGGGCGAGGATGGCAAAGTGGCTAACGCTATGGTTAAAGCGTCTTCCGGTTTTGCGCGTCTTGATGAAGCCGCATTGGCTGCAATTAAAACTTGGCGTTGCAAACCGCCTGTGCGCAACGGTGCGGCAGTAAGAGCCTCTGCATTGCAAGCTTTTAATTTTAGTTTGTCGGAATGATTTTTATCTAAAGGGAAAAACATGGAAAACGGTTTGGGTTTCGCGCATTTTATTTCGCAGACGGATGCGGTCGGTCTTGGCGTGCTAGCGTTATTGCTGTTGTTGTCCGTAGCGAGTTGGTATCTTGTTGTGACGAAAGCATTGGCAAATATAGGTGCGCGCAAACGTGCCGAAGTATTCTTGAAAAAATTCTGGGAAGCAAATTCGCTGCAAGACATGCAAGCAACATTGAGTGCCAACAGTGATCACAATGCTTTTTCCGATTTGGCACGACAAGCACTTTCGGTCAAATCAGGGAATCAAAGTGGTGTGGAAAAACTGTTGGCAGCAGGCGGCATGTCGGAGTATTTAACCCGTGTGTTGCGTAACGGTATCGACCAGGAAGCAACCAAAGTGGAATACGGATTAACCGTGTTAGCATCGGCAGGTTCAGCTGCACCCTTCGTGGGATTGTTCGGTACGGTGTGGGGTATTTACCACGCGTTAGTGCAAATCGGCATGAGCGGGCAGGGTACTTTAGATAAAGTTGCAGGGCCGGTCGGCGAAGCGTTGATAATGACAGCGGTGGGGTTGGCAGTAGCGATTCCTGCGGTGCTAGCGTACAACTCGTTCACGCGTCGTAATCGGATATGGTTGGCAAAGTTGGATAATTTTGCGCATGACTTGTATGCGCTGGTGACGGTGGGTGATAAGAAGATTTGATATGGAGTGCGCAGACTCGTCTGCGCATTAAAAGCGCAGCGACATGTCGCTGCACTCCAAAAATTAATCTATAGGTTGAAAGGATAATTTATGGCAATGGGAAGCTTTGATTCACGTCGTCACCAAGGCCCAATGGCAGAAATCAACGTCGTGCCGTTGGTGGATGTGATGTTGGTGTTATTGGTGGTATTCATTATCACCGCACCGCTGTTGACCAATGCGGTGAAAATTGATTTACCCAAAGCATCAAGCAATATCAATATCACCAAGCCTGACCACATCGAATTTGGCATCCGCGAAGACGGTAGTTTTTATTGGAGCGGTGAGAAAGTTGAGCTGGCTTCACTGCCCGCACGCTTCGCCATGGAAGCGAAGAAACAACCTCAACCTGAATTGCATATCCGTGCCGATGCCCAAGCACGGTACGAGCTGGTAGCGCAGGTGATGGCGAGTGCGGCTAAATCAGGCATGTCGAGGATTGGTTTTGTCACAGATCCGGCACATACACCTTAATTGACTGTGACTGAATAAAAAAGGCACGCCGAAGCGTGCCTTTTTTATTTTTGAATTACTAAACGATTACCACTTGTTGCCAGTGTTGTCGGCACGATTGCCCGCGAAGGCAGGACGCTCACCCGTTGTGCGACGTGGTGCAGAATTGCCACCGCGATTCTGGCTTTGTCCACCAAAGCTACGTTCTTGGCTGCGTGGTTGGCCTTGACCTGCAAACCCAGACGGGCTGCGTTCTTGACGTTGACCACCAAAGCCTGTGCTGCTTCGTTCTTGGCGCTGACCGCCAAAACTTGGGCTGCGAGCTTGACCGCCAAAACCTTGACCTTCGCTGCGACCAGTATGGCTGTGACGGCTGTCTGGCGCACTGTGATGAAAACCTGCGCTGCGCGGTTGTCCTGTTCCTGCAGAAGTATTGCCGTTGCCTGTAAAAGCTGAGCTACGATTACCACCAAAACCACCAGAACGATTATTGCCTCCACCGCCGAAACCGCCAGCATTGCTACGATTGCCGCCAAAGCCGCCCCCGTTGCCATTGCGTGGACCGCCATTGCCGCTACGTGGACGGTCTGTTGATGGTCCCGTGCGCAGTTTGTACTTAGGCTCTAAACCTTCAATGGTGTGCATCTTGATGCTTTGTTCTGTGTAACGTTCGATGCGCTTCAGCATTTGTGCGTCACGGTTAGAAGCGAACGAGATAGCGATGCCAGACGAACCGCCACGACCGGTACGACCAATACGGTGTACATAATCTTCAGCAAACTTGGGCAAATCAAAGTTGATGACGTGTGAGATGCCACGCACGTCAAGGCCACGAGCTGCCACGTCCGTTGCTACCAAGATACGAACGTTGCCGTTACGCATGTTGAGCAAAGTACGGTTACGTTCGCGCTGGCTCATGTCACCGTGCAATGCCGCAACAGAATGACCTTGTGCAGAGAGTTGATCTGCCAAGCCATCCGCATCGCGCTTAGTTGCAGTGAAGACAATCGCTTGATTGACTTCAGTGTCCGTCAACAAGTGACTGAGCATTTTGCTTTTGTGCGATACGTCATCCGCGAACATCATGCGCTGTTCGATGTTTTCGTGTTTGTCTTTAGCTGCTGACACGCTGATACGTTTAGGTGATTTGAGCAAGCGTGACGCGAGATTGCCCACTACGCCATCCAGGGTTGCAGAGAACAATAGTGTTTGGCGAGTGTTAGGTGTCGCAGCGGCAATGCGCTCTACGTCATCCACAAAACCCATGTCCAACATACGATCCGCTTCATCGAGGATCAGCATTTCCAAGCGAGAAAAGTCGATACGACCGCGTTCCAGATGGTCGATCAAACGACCTGGGGTTGCCACCAATATATCGACGTGGCCAGACAACATGCGATTTTGAACAGGGTAAGGCATGCCACCCAAAATGCTGATAATTTTGAAGCGCATTTCTTTGCCGTATTTAGTCGCCGCATCGCAAACCTGTTGCGCCAATTCACGTGTTGGTGTCAATACCAAAACACGTGGGCCTTTGCCAGGCAATGTTGATGGGGTCGCCAAGCGATTCAACGCAGGCAATATAAAGGCAGCTGTTTTACCGCTACCCGTTTGTGCCGAAGCCATCAAATCGTTGCCTGCGATAATTTCAGGAATCGCCTGTGCTTGAATAGGGGTTGCTTCAGTGTAGCCACTATCAGTAATTGCTTTAAGGATGAGTGGGTTTAAATTTAAATTTTCAAATGACATATTGTTTCCTAGTTTTAGAATCAAAGCCGACTCTCAGCGTAACCCTGACGCAAGCCAACACTCAGTTAAAAATAACCGAATGCCGAATTGAATTCAGCATGACGAGCTGTGAGTAGCTCTTAAGTAAAGCGCAGGTATTTAATGCTACCCGTTGAACAGGTAGAGGGTGAACCGGCGCACAAAACATCGTTGCTAACCGGAAAACCCTAGAATCCAAATAATGGAAGCGTTGATGAGTTTCTTATGACAGGTGCTTAAATACGCACGAGAGGTAGGTCAGATAACGATGAACCAATGCCACTGTAGTAGCGACAAGGCGCGCATTATACGGACGGAAAAAATAAAAGCTAGCGAAAGTTTTTAGGAGTATTGCCTGTGTTAGAATGCGCGCCCTTTGAATTTAGCAGGTAGTCCTCATGTCTCGCGCACTCCGTAATATCGCCATTATCGCCCACGTTGACCATGGTAAAACTACTATGGTTGATAAGTTGCTTACCCAAGCAGGTTCATTCTCCGCTCACCAACACGTTGCTGAGCGTGTGATGGATAACAATGATTTGGAAAAAGAGCGAGGCATTACCATTCTGGCGAAAAACTGCGCGGTGGATTACGAAGGCGTTCATATCAATATCGTTGACACGCCCGGCCACGCCGACTTCGGCGGGGAAGTGGAGCGTGTGTTGGGTATGGTAGACGGCGTGTTGCTGTTGGTAGATGCGGTTGAAGGACCGATGCCACAGACACGTTTCGTGACCAAAAAAGCCTTGGCACTCGGTCTTCGTCCTATCGTCGTCATCAATAAAGTGGATCGTCCCGGCGCACGTTGCGACTGGGTGATTAACCAAACTTTTGATTTGTTCGACAAGCTCGGCGCGACTGAAGAGCAGCTAGATTTTCCTGTGGTTTACGCGTCTGCATTGAACGGCTATGCAACCTTGGATTTAGCGAAGCCCAGCACTGATATGCGTCCCTTGTTTGATACGGTGTTGAAAAGCGTTCCCGCGCCTGCCGCTGCGGCGATGGATGAACCTTTGCAGTTGCAGATATCTGCGCTGGAATACTCCAGTTTCGTTGGTCGTATCGGTGTGGGTCGCGTGTTGCGCGGTCGCATCAAGCCTGGTCAAGAAGTGATGGTCATGAATGGCGAGAAGTCATCCAAGCGCGGTCGTATCAATCAGGTTCTGGGTTTTCAAGGCGTGGATCGCTATTTGATGGACGAAGCGAAAGCGGGCGACATTGTGTTGATTAACGGCATTGACGAAATCGGTATTGGTGTGACCATTGCCGATATCAACAAGCCGGAAGCCTTGCCTTTGCCCAAGGTTGATGAGCCAACCCTGACGATGAATCTGATGGTGAACACTTCTCCATTGTGTGGACAGGAAGGTAAATTCATCACCAGCCGTCAGATTCGTGATCGTTTGACTAAAGAATTGTTGGTGAACGTGGCATTGCGTGTTGATGAAACAGACAACACTGACGTGTTCCTATTAGCAGGTCGTGGCGAATTGCATCTAACCATTTTGTTGGAAAACATGCGCCGTGAAGGGTTTGAAATGGGCGTGGGTAAGCCACGTGTGGTTTACCGCGAAATCAACGGCGAGAAATGCGAGCCATTTGAAGTGCTCACAGTTGATGTGGAAGATGCCAACCAAGGTGCGATCATGGAAGAGCTAGGTCGTCGTCGCGGTGATCTGCAAGACATGCAGCCGGATGGTCATGGTCGCGTGCGTTTGGAGTACCGCATTCCAGCGCGTGGTCTGATTGGCTTTCAGTCAGAATTTATGACACTGACACGCGGCACTGGCATCATGGCGCACGTGTTTGATGACTATGCTCCAGTCAAGGCCGATATGCCTGGTCGTCGTAACGGTGTATTGATTTCTGCCGAACAAGGCGATGCAGTGGCTTATGCATTATGGAAACTGGAAGATCGCGGTCGCATGATTGTGGTTCCCGGCGACAAATTGTACGAAGGTATGATCATCGGTATTCACAGTCGTGATAATGATTTGATTGTTAATCCGATCAAGGGCAAGCAATTGACCAACGTGCGCGCTTCTGGCACCGATGAAGCGGTACGTCTGACTCCACCAGTCCGTCTGACTTTGGAATCGGCCGTCGAATTCATTGATGATGATGAGTTGGTCGAGATTACGCCTGTATCGATTCGCGTGCGTAAACGTTATTTGACTGAAAATGAACGTAAGCGTCAGGTTCGCGGCTTGTAATCGCTGCCATACCTGAGCAAATGAAACGCCGCCCAGTGCTATACTGCGCGGCGTTTTTTATGGTTTAAATTATGTCTGAGACACTGCTGATAATTGTTGTCATTTTACTCGTGGTGCTACTTTGCATCACGCTCTGGTTACTTTTTAGAATGAGTGCGTTGAGCGGTATGCAAGCAGTGCAGACAGATGTTTTGGCGCGTGGCTTAGAAGAAAAACATCGCTTGATGTTGGGCGACTTGCATGATGGTTTGATTAAGCAAGGTGACAGAATTACTCAATCCACGCTGGATAATTCGGAACGTTTGCGTGAGCGCGTGGCACAGGAGCTAACGCAAACGCGTGATGCAATGCAGGGATTGCAGTTTGCACAACGCGATGGTTTGTCTAACACGCGTGAACAACTATTGAAGCAATTGGCTGGATTGTCATCCGAGCTGCAAGCCAAGCAGGAAGCCATGCGCGTCGAAGTGATAGGCAAGACATTGCAAACGTTGGCAGAGCAGGGTAGGGCAGACCAGGAGGTGATTCAATCTACCATGAAGCGCAGCACCGAGGTGTTGACGCTGACCATAGAAGGTTTAACCAAAAGTACCGATTCTAGGTTGGAGCAAATTTCCGGCAAGGTGGCGGAACGTCTTGATGAAGGCTTCAAAAAAACCAACGAGACCTTTACCAATGTGATGACGCGCCTCGCTACAATAGACGAAGCGCAGAAAAAGATCGACGGCTTAACTACCAATATGGTGAGCTTGCAAAACCTGTTGGGCGATAAACGCTCGCGCGGCGCATTCGGCGAAGTGCAACTGGAAGGCTTGGTACGCAACATTATGCCTCCTGATGCGTACGCATTTCAAGAGAAGCTATCGAATGGTAACCGCGTGGACTGTTTACTGATATTGCCGGAGCCAACGGGAAAAGTGCCAGTGGATGCGAAATTTCCACTGGAAAATTATCATCGCATGTTGCAGTCAGATTTAGCTGAGTCAGATCGGTTGGTGGCGCGCCGTCAATTCAAAGCCGATATCAAAAAGCATATCGATGATATCAGCACAAAGTATTTAATTCGCAATGAAACCTCGGATGGTGCTGTGATGTTCGTTCCTGCCGAGGCTGTATTTGCTGAAATACACGCGTACCACTCGGACTTGGTTGAGTATGCGATGTACAAACATGTATGGATAGTCTCGCCGACAACTTTGATGGCAGTGTTAAATACGGCACGTGCGGTGATGAAGGACGTACAGATGCGCGAACAAGTTCACATTATCCAAAGCGAGCTAGGCAAGTTGAGTATTGATTTCAAACGTTTTGATGAACGTATGAAGCGTCTCGCTGATAATATCCGCAAAGCCAATGAAGAAGCGGGCCAAGTGGAAATTTCCAGCCGAAAGATTAGCGACCACTTTGCAAAAATTGAAGCGGTGGAGATGGATGAGAACTTGCCGCTGGAAAAATAGTCGTAAATGGACATTTTTAATTGCCATGCGCGGGACCCGCGTGTTCGGGTAAAATCTCCAAAACTATAGAAAACATGGGGAGCCAGATGCGTTCAATTTTAGTTGCTTGTCGTAAGGAGAAGCTGTGAATAAGATTATCGTGATTTTTGTATGGGCAGTGTTGCTATTCAATACGGCCAACGCTCGGGCTGGAGAATATATCAACGGAATGTTCCTTGGTGGAAAGTTGGGAGTCAATGCTTCAAGTGCTTCGGGAAAAGTCAGCGCGCCCGGCAAAAGTTCACTTGCTTATGGCCTACAAGGTGGCTATTTGCAGGGAGGGTATATTTTCAAGTCGGAAACTTTGGTGCTGGCGGTGGGCGGGTATTGGGATGCGAATCCCTCTGATTTGCACAGTCCTCCGAAAGGTGTGAGATATGGAAGCCGGGCATTTGGTGTGGACGCTAAGGTAGGTTTGCCACTTGGGATATGGATGCCTTATGCAAAGTTGGGCTTTGGATATAGCACGGGTACCCGAGATTTGGCTGCGGTTGCAGAAAATAGCTTGAATGCGGCATTTGGTATGGAGTACAAATTTGCGACACAGTGGAGTATGCTTGGCGAATATAAAATTGACGGGTTCGCTAGCAAAAATAGTGGCACTTCAATTAGAAATGCCACGATGACATTCGGCTTCAATTATTATTTTTCGGTCCCACCCGCAGTTGTGGTTGCACCAGTGGTCGATGAGATTGAAGAAGTTGAGAAACCGGTTCCGGTAGTGGCACCGACTGCAGTAACCGATGCGCCGGAGATTTAACAAGTAACTAAAATCAACAGGCTTTGGCCGGCCAATCGCGCCAGGGCGGGCTGAAATAGCCCGCTTTATTATTGCACTCAGAAAATGTATGATTTGAATGATAATATGCAGGTCATTAAAGTCTATATGTGCTTTGAACAATGAAATTAGCCATCGCACAAATTAACTGCATATTGGGCGATCTGGCTGGCAATCGTGCAAAATTACTGCATTCCATAGAGCAATCCAAGCGACTGGGTGTGCAACTGCTGCTCACCCCTGAGCTGGCACTGTGTGGTTACCCCCCTGAAGACTTGCTGCTGCGTAAAGGGTTTTATCTGGCTTGTGCGCAAGCGCTGCATAATCTTGCCGAAAAAGTTTCCGGCATCACTGTCGTAGTGGGCCATCCTTATGAGGCGGATGGCAAGCGTTACAATGCAGCTTCCGTTTTACAAGACGGAAAAGTCATAGCGACCTACCTCAAGCATGAGTTGCCGAATTACTCTGTTTTCGACGAGGAGCGCTATTTCGAAAGCGGTACCAAGCCCTGTGTGTTCAAAATAGGCAACATCACTTTTGCATTGAATATCTGCGCGGACGTTTGGCAGCCTGAAGCGGCGGGGCTAGCGCGAGCTGCAGGTGCGCAAATGTTATTGGTTCTGAATGCTTCGCCATTCGCTATTCAAAAGCAAGAGGCTCGCTATCAGGCAGTGAAGGCGCGCATCGCCGAAACGGGCATGCCTGTGGTTTATGCGAACATGGTGGGTGGTCAGGATGAGTTGGTCTTTGATGGCGGTTCGTTTGCGATGAACGATCAAGGGCAGTTAGTTGCACAAGCCGAGCGTTTTCAAGAAGAGTTATTGCTGCTCGACATCCAAGATGATTTGCAACTCAGTGGAAAAAAAGTTGCCGATTTGAGTGAAGAGGCTGCGGTCTACCAAGCTTTGTGTTTGGGGGTTCGCGACTACATCACTAAAAATCGTTTTCCGGGCGTGCTGCTAGGCTTGTCGGGCGGCATTGATTCGGCACTGACATTGGCGATTGCTGCTGATGCACTGGGTGCAGATAAAGTCCACGCGGTGATGATGCCGTCTCCTTACACGGCGCAAATCAGTTTGGATGATTCGCGCGAGATGATAAGAATTTTAGGTGTGCGCTATGACGAACTCGCTATTCAGCCAACGTTTGAGAGTTTTGTTTCAGTGCTGAGTGAACCCTTCGCAGGACGTGCTGTCGATACCACCGAAGAAAATTTGCAAGCAAGAATACGCGGTACGTTACTCATGGCTTTGTCGAATAAATTAGGTGCGTTGGTTTTGACGACGGGCAATAAAT
Source organism: Gallionella sp. (assembly GCA_013141315.1). Lineage (GTDB taxonomy): Bacteria > Pseudomonadota > Gammaproteobacteria > Burkholderiales > Gallionellaceae > Gallionella. Next base: position 10,224 of record JABFRF010000187.1, read on the forward strand.
CTGAAATGACGGTCGGTTACGCCACCTTGTATGGAGACATGGCGGGTGGTTTTGCGGTGTTAAAAGATGTTAGTAAAACGCTAGTGTATCGATTGGCACGTTATCGAAATACTTTGGGGTATGTGATACCAGAACGTATCATCACACGTCCGCCGAGTGCCGAATTGCGGGCTGATCAAACTGATCAAGATAACTTGCCGCCGTATGATGTGTTGGATGCCATCATGGCCTGTTATGTCGAACAAAATCTCCCGATCACAGACATTATCGCGCGTGGATATTCTGAAGCGGATGTGCGCAGAGTCGTGCACCTCATTCATATCAGTGAATATAAACGTCGCCAATCTGCGGTGGGTGTGCGCATCACTGAACGCAGCTATGGTAAGGATTGGCGTTATCCAATCACAGTAAAATACCAAGACATTTTTTGAGGAAATTAGGTAATGAAAAAAATATTCACGCTAGTTGGTTTAACAGTATTGCTATCAGGCTGCGGCGACAAAGTTGATCCACGTGTCGCACAAGAAAAATTACGTCACTCACCAGGCTTTAGTGAGGCGAGAAGAGTGTGTTCACAATGCCATGCCTTGCCTGATCCTGGCCAACATCCTCCGGCTGCATGGCCTAGCGTCGTAGCTCGCATGGAAAGCTATGTCCGTGGCAGCAACAAACGGCCGCCAACAGATGCTGAGAGAGAAGCATTGATTGGGTATTTTCAATCCAATTCGACTTGGAAGTAGTCGATCGTCAAGAGAGTAATTTCTAGCAGTTGCAAGCGTGTTGCGATTTCATGCCGGAATTGACGTTCTAGCTTCCCAGGTAATGTGGCGGATAGCGTTGTACTTTAACAACCATTAGTGTTTGGCCGTCCCGCAACTTCCGTTTAATTCTAATTGTTAGTATTGCTTTGCGAATCTCATTCCCTTTGTGAGTGAGTTTTGCTACAATGCGCCGCGTTTTGTGATGGGCTTCGAGCCCGTTTTTTATTTGTGGATCAAAAATATGGATGTAGTGAAGCTGGTTGAGACGACGGTAAATGGCTTGGGCTATGAGTTGGTGGATGTCGAACGCTCTGGTCGTGGGTTATTGCGGGTGTTTATTGACAAGCCTGAAGGCATCTCAGTGGATGATTGCCAAGTGGTGAGTAATCAGCTGACTCGGTTATTTTTGGTTGAGAATATTGATTACGATAGGCTGGAAATTTCTTCGCCAGGTTTGGATAGAGCATTAAAGAAAGTCGCCGATTTTGAAAGGTTCAACGGTGAGCGAGCACAGATTAAATTGCGTATGCCGATGGAAGGACGTAAAAATTTTGTAGGTGTAATTAGTGGCGTAAGCGATGGAATTTTGCAGTTGGATGTCGAAGGCAGTGTGATTGCAATAGCGCTGTCAAATTTGGATAAGGCGCGTTTAGCACCGATTTTTTAATAGTGTTGTTGGCGGAGAAATAGTATGAGTCGTGAAATTTTGTTGTTGGTCGATGCGCTGTCACGTGAAAAAAACGTCGATAAAGAAATCGTATTCGAATCGTTGGAGTTCGCTTTGGCCTCTGCCACGAAGAAGCAATTTTCTGACGAGGCCGATGTGCGTGTGGAAATTGATCGCAATACTGGCAAGTATGAATCTTTCCGTTGCTGGGAAGTAATGGACGACGAGACGTTTGAAACGCCTGATTTGCATATTAAGTTGGAAGAGGCGCAAAAGCGCAATCCGGACATTCAATTAGGCGAATTTATTGAAGAACCACTCGAGTCCATTGATTTCGGACGCATCGGTGCGCAGGCCGCCAAGCAAGTCATTTTCCAGAAGATACGTGATGCGGAACGTGAGCAAGTTTTGGCTGACTTTATGGAACGTGAAGATAGTTTGGTATCAGGTACGGTGAAGCGCCTTGAGCGCGGCAATGCGATGATTGAGTTTGGAAAAATCGAAGCACTGTTGCCCCGCGACCAAATGATTGCCAAAGAAAACTTGCGTGTCGGTGATCGTGTTAAAGCGCATTTGTTGCGTATAGATCGTAACGCACGTGGACCGCAAGTGATTTTGTCGCGCACCGCGAATGAATTGCTGGTTAAGTTGTTCGAATTGGAAGTACCAGAGATTGAAGAGAAGTTATTGGAAATCGTTAGTGCGGCACGTGATCCTGGCTCACGCGCTAAAATAGCAGTGGTGTCGCATGATCCGCGTGTTGACCCGATTGGCACATGCGTTGGTATGCGTGGTTCACGCGTACAAGGCGTGACTAACGAGTTGGCTGGTGAACGTGTCGATATTATTTTGTGGTCGAATGACCCGGCTACTTACGTCATTAATGCGCTTGCGCCCGCTGAAGTAAGCAGTATTGTGGTGGATGAAGAAAAGCACAGCATGGATGTGGTGGTTGAAGAAGAAAATCTGGCGCAAGCGATTGGTCGGGGCGGTCAGAACGTTCGTCTAGCAAGTGAATTAACGGGCTGGGAGCTGAACATCATGACAGTGAATCAGTCCAGCGAAAAACATGAAGAGGAATTTTCCAAAACGCGTTTCATGTTCATTGAGAAATTAGATGTGGATGAAGAAGTCGCGGATATTTTGGTTCAAGAAGGTTTTAACACGTTAGAAGAAGTGGCTTACGTGCCATTGGAAGAAATGCTGGAGATTGAATCATTTGATGAGGCGACCGTTGAAGAATTACGCAGCCGCGCACGCAACGCATTGTTAACAGCAGCGATTGTTAGTGAAGAAAAGGTTGAGCATGGTATAGAGGATTTACTCAAGCTTGAAGGTATGGATGAGCAAACCGCGCGTACCTTGGCGGGTAAGGGCATCACCACTCAAGATGATTTGGCGGACTTAGCTGTGGATGAGTTGGTTGAGCTTTCAGGCATGGATAGCGAACGCGCCAATACGTTGATTATGACGGCACGTGCGCCTTGGTTTGCTTAAGTTGGGTTTGCATAAGTTGAATTGTTCACGGACAAGCTCTAAAGGATAGTAATGGGAAAATTGAACGTAGCGCAGTTTGCAACTGAATTGGGATTGCCAGTCGCATTGCTGCTTGAGCAGTTGAAAGCGTCGGGCGTGAGCAAAGAGCAGGAGACTGACTCACTCACCGAAAAAGACAAGGCGCAACTGCTTGCGCATTTGCGTCAAGCGCATGGCGAAGATAAGCCCGCTAAAAAAATTACGCTGATGCGTCGTGAGACGACCGAAATTAAAAAAGCGGATAGCACGGGTCGTGCACGCACTATTCAGGTTGAAGTGCGTAAACGTCGTGTGGTTGCACCTACGGGAGGTGATGTTACTACTCAGCCTGTTGAGACAAAGGCTGAGGTTGCTGCTCCTATTCCAGTTAAAGCAGTCGAAACACCCGTCATTAATCAACAAGAATTAACTGCCCGCGAGCAAGAAGCTTTGGCCCAATCAGAGTTGGCAGCGCGTCAAGCCGCTGAAGTTCAGGCTAAGCAAGCACGTAGCAAGCGCAAAGCAGCGGTCGCTGAGCCCGTTGCACCTGTAGTAGTCAAGGCAGAAGTGGCTGCACCGGTTGCCACGCCAGCAGTCGCACCAGTTGTGGTTAATTTGGCGGAAGGCACGTTGCATAAACCTACGCCCAAGCCGGGCGATAAAGTGATACGTCCAAGCAAAAAGCCTAAGCCAGAAGTTAAGGCTGCGGCAAGTCCGTGGGATGATAAAGGACATAAAAAGCGTGCACCGGTTAAGCCGGGAGAAAAGACTGGGGCTGGTCAACGCCTGTACGTGCACCTCGTCACGATAAACATAGTAAAAATGCGCCTGTAGAAGCGGCGCATGCATTCTCGTTGCCTACCGAGCCGATGGTGCATGAAGTGGCTGTGCCAGAGACGATTACCGTTGCTGAGTTGGCGCAAAAAATGTCGATTAAGGCATCCGAGATTATTAAAGTCCTGATGAAAATGGGTTCAATGGTCACTATCAACCAAGTGTTGGATCAAGAAACCGCGATGATCGTGGTGGAGGAAATGGGTCACGTTGCCAAGGCAGCCATGTTGGATGATCCTGATGCTTATTTGGATGACAGTGAAGAGCACAAAGATGCGGCATTAGAGCCACGTGCACCCGTTGTGACCGTGATGGGGCACGTCGATCATGGTAAGACTTCCCTTTTGGATTACATTCGCCGTAGTCGTGTCGCATCAGGTGAAGCGGGCGGTATTACACAGCACATTGGTGCATATCATGTTAATACGCCGCGCGGCATGATTACTTTCTTGGATACGCCAGGTCATGAGGCGTTTACTGCGATGCGTGCGCGTGGTGCAAAAGCGACTGATATTGTGATTTTGGTGGTTGCGGCCGATGATGGCGTGATGCCGCAAACCAAAGAGGCGATTGCACATGCGCGCGCCGGCAATGTTCCATTGGTCGTTGCGATTACCAAGGTTGATAAAGCCGATGCGAATATCGAACGCGTTAAACAAGAGTTGGTCGCTGAAGGTGTCGTACCTGAAGATTGGGGCGGTGACGCGATGTTCGTTGAAGTGTCTTCAAAGTCTGGTGCGGGCATCGATAAGCTGCTGGAAGGTGTGTTGCTACAGGCTGAAGTATTGGAGCTAAAAGCACCGCGTACTAGCCACGCAAAAGGCTTAGTGATTGAAGCGCGTTTGGATAAAGGTAAGGGCTCGGTTGCTACGGTTCTGATTCAATCCGGCACAATGCGTCGTGGAGATGCAGTCCTTGTTGGCTCTGTGTTTGGTCGTGTACGTGCGATGTTGGATGAAAATGGCAAGGCGATTAACGAGGCTGGCCCTTCGATTCCTGTTGAAATTCAAGGCTTGTCTGAAGTCCCGAATGCAGGTGAAGAGTTGATGGTGTTGGCGGATGAAAAACGTGCGCGTGAGATCGCGCTGTTCCGCCAAGGTAAATATCGTGGCGTGAAATTGGCCAAGCAACAAGCTGCCAAGCTGGAAAATATGTTTGATCAAATGGCGGAAGGTGAAGTTCGCACCTTGTCATTGATAGTGAAGTCAGACGTGCAAGGTTCAGCTGAAGCGATTGCTCAATCCTTACAGAAGCTTTCTACCAGCGAAGTTAAGGTGAATTTGATACACGGTGGTGTAGGCGCTATTTCCGAATCCGATGTCAACCTCGCGCTTGCGTCTAAAGCAATTGTAATTGGCTTTAATACGCGTGCTGATGCGGCTGCCCGTAAATTGGCTGAATCGGCGGGGGTAGATATACGTTACTACAACATCATCTACGCCATGGTCGATGAAATCAAGGCAGCCTTGTCAGGCATGTTGGCACCAGAAAAACACGAAAGTATCATGGGCATGGTTGAAGTTCGTCAAGTGTTTACCGTTTCCAAAGTCGGTACGATTGCGGGTTGTATGGTGCTGGAAGGTATCGTTAAACGCGGTGCGAAGATTCGTGTGTTGCGTAACAACGTCGTGATACATGACGGCGAGTTGGATACTTTGAAACGTTTCAAAGATGACGTGAAAGAAGTTAAAAATAACTTCGAGTGCGGATTGTCAATGAAGAATTACAACGATCTTGAAGTGGGCGATAAGTTGGAAGCCTACGAAATTATTGAAGTTGCGCGCGCGTTAACTTGA
>JABFRF010000096.1 GCA_013141315.1 Gallionella sp.
ACAGTTTGTCTGACGACCATAGCGAGTTGGTCCCACTCCTTCCCATCTCGAACAGGACAGTGAAACGACTCCGCGCCAATGATAGTGTGGATTACCCATGCGAAAGTAGGTCATCGTCAGACTCCTTATACAACAAAACCCCTCTGCAACTTGCAGAGGGGTTTTGCTTTATGTAAAGCCCTCCTCGTGAGGGCTTTGCTGTTTTTGGCTACTCATAACTTTAGTTTTGAGTTTGCTGGACTTTCTTCAGCCCCTTGCTTTTTATTTAGCTCTTTCGTGTTTTGGTGACAAGCGCAAGCTTAGCACACCACCCGCGATGATGAGCGCCATGCCTAACCAACTGCTGAGTGATAAAGTTTCATGCCATAACAGCATGCCGAACAAGCTTGCAAACACGACGGTGCTATACGCCAAGCTGCTCACCACCAGTGTCTTGCCGACACGGTAGGCGCGTGTCATGGCGAGTTGTGCGAGAGTGGCGGTGCTACCTAGTCCTAACAGGATGGCCAAGCTTTGCGGCGTGATGGCATGTACGGTATCGAACAACATCCACGTTCCGCTGAACAATGAGGCGGCAAGGCTGAAATAAAATACGATGCGTGTTTCCGGTTCGCCAATGATGCCAAGTTGTTTAACGTTGAGATAAACCACCCCCGCAAGAAAACCCGAAATGAGTCCGAGTAGGCCGGGTAAGAGTTGGTCATGTTCGAGAGTGGGGTGCAGCAATAACACCACGCCGCAAAACCCCATCGCAATGGCAAGGGTGAGCGGCAGATGAAATTTATCTTTGAACACCAGCATGGAGAAAATGGTGAGATACAACGGTGCGGTGTAGTTGAGCGTGACGGCGGTAGCGAGTGGCAGCACGGTGATGCAATAAAAAAACAGGGAGAGTGCCACTGTGCCGGCAAGGCTGCGGGATAAATGTTTGCGCCAGTGTTGCGTGGCTACGTTAATGCGCTGTTGGCGCATGATGATATATACGAATATTAGCCCGATGAAGGAGCGGTAAAACACTAACTCAATGTGTGTGAAATACGCTGCACCGAGTTTGACGAATACTCCCATGCAGCCGAACAGCACTCCGGCAACTAACATCCATAGAGAGCCTAGGTTTTTGGTCATTTTTGGTGCAGAAAAATATCATTGACCGTTCGTGCTGAGTCCTTCGACTTCGTTTCACTACGCTCAGGATGAACGGATTTTTGGTTTTTAATCCATTGAAAAATACCCCGTTCGCCCTGAGCGTAGCGCAGCGAAGTCGAAGGGTTTTGTTCAAATGCCTGATTGGATAAAATCACTGGATTCCCGTTTGCACCCGCAAGGAGTACGCCGTGGTTGTAACGGGCTGAAGCCCCTACAACACACGCAGCACGGGAATGACGATTTAGAAATGTTGCGTCGGAGTGACGACTACAGATGAGACGCAAGATTGCGGCGCAGATACTCATGGAAATGCAGCATGCCATCTTCGGTGGGCGATTGATAAGGGCCTTGTTGATCAATGCCGCGTTGGTAAAGTGATTTGCGCCCTTGGTGCATTTTCAGGCAGATGATGTCGTCCTCCAGCGCGGTTTCTTGATACGCTTTTTGTTCGGCATCAACGTAGTCGCGCTCAAATAATACGATGTCTTCGAGGTAATAAAATTCGACGATGTTGCTGCAAGCCTCAGTGCCGCGTGGAACGATGGTGCTGATGACTAATGTGCCGGGATACCACTCGACCATAATGTTGGGGTAATAGGTCAGCCAGATCGCGCCGTACTTGGGTAGCTTGCCACCGTGATAACGCAGTACTTGTTCTTGCCATTTGCCATACACATCGCTGCCGACTTTGCGCAGCGCGTTTTTTATACCGACGGTTTGTACGCTGTATTGTTCGCCGAATTCCCACTTGAGATCGTCGCAATCGACAAAATTTCCCAAGCCCGGATGAAACGGCACAACATGGTAGTCCTCCAGATACACCTCAATAAAAGTCTTCCAGTTGAAAGCGTATTCATCCACCTGCACACGATCCAACATGTAGCCGGAAAAATCCGGATATTGCATCACGCCGACATTCGCCAAATCTTTTGCGATGTCGCGTTCACCGGAAAACAACAGGCCATTCCAATTTTGCAGCGGCGATTTGCTCAGATGCAAACAAGGATTATTAGGGAAATGCGGTGCGCCCAGCAGTTCGCCGTTGGTTTGATAAGTCCAACGATGAATAGGGCAAACGATGTGCTGCGCGTTGCCGCGACCCTCTAACATGGTGGCTTGGCGATGGCGGCAGATGTTGCTGAGCAGCTCCACGCCATTCGAGTTGCGTACCAGCATCTGCGCTGCATCGCGCAGCACTTGGTAATCGCCCAAGCTGGGCACCATCAACTCATGACCGACGTAATTCGGCCCTTGCGCAAATAACGCACGCTGCTCGGCGGCCAGAATAAGCGGGTCAAAATACCAGCTGATCGGCGGAGGCGACGGCAGAACCGTGAGGTGATTCAGGTTTTCTAAATTGGACATACCCAGATAATTCGCTGAATACGGTAGTAACAAGGGGGTGCGATTTTCGCCGATATGCAGGGTGAGGGCAACAATAAATTGGAGCAACGTGCTAGTAGAAGTATAAAGAGTGAAGACACAAAAATTTACTATTTTAGAGTAAAAGGTAACAAATTTCGAAAGTAAGTATAAGCTACCGAGAGTAGCCTTGTTCAATGATCGCACCGCCCAAACAAATTTCACCGTCATATAACACTACGGATTGTCCTGGCGTGACAGCCCACTGTGATTCATCGAATTTTATCGTGCATCGTTCATCTGTTGATTCGGTCAGGTGACACGCTGCATCGGCTTGGCGATAGCGAGTTTTGGCCGCATACGGATGATTGAGTGTCGGCGCAGTGCCGCTAATCCAGTGGCTTTCCAGTGCGGTTAGCTGCGGGGTGAGCAGGGCGGGGTGGTCGTGTCCTTGCACGACGATGAGGCGATTGTTCACCATGTCCTTGCCGCATACAAACCACGGTTCGCCAGAAGAATCTTTTGCGCCGCCGATGTGTAAGCCTTGGCGTTGGCCGATGGTGTAGAAAGACAGCCCCATGTGTTCACCCACCACTTTGCCTTCGGGTGTGCCCATTTTTCCGGGCTGCGTAGGCAAATAG
>JABFRF010000113.1 GCA_013141315.1 Gallionella sp.
TCCAGACTCCCGACAAATGTCAGAAGTCTGCTGCAAGTTGAAATCGGTTACAAAAAAATATGGCATTTAGTAAATTAAATTCAATTGGTTACTATGCGTTTAAACTCGCATCTCCGGACAGGACTGAAATATCATGTTAACGGTATGAACACACGGTCATGACCAAGCCATACCTCACCTACCAAAATTTCCCGCACTGATCAAACCAGACCCATTATCATCAGCGCTATAAACGCGGCGAACAAAGCGAAGTGACTGATGCCTTCGATCGCGTTGGTTTCGCCATCATGGAGGTTGTTCATCAAGGTTGCGAAGGTCAGTAGCAACATCCCGCCTTGAACGGGTGTGAGTGCCATATCAATGCGTTCACCATTAAGCAGGGCAATCGCCTCAATGACAGGCAGTGTGAGCAGCACGGTTGCCAACGATGCACCCAGGGCGATATTCACCGTGGTTTGCATACGGTCTTGCCGAGCGGCTTTCAGCGCAGTGAGTATCTCAGGACTGGCAGAAATCAGTGCGACCAACACCGCCGGTATGGCTTTCGGCAGACCACTACCCGCCAAACCAGCATCAAGCAACGCCGACAAAACTTCCGACAGCACACCTACCAATATGATTGCGCCTAACATCAACACTGCATGCTGAACATTGGGGCTATGCACCTCGTCATGCGCTTCCTCAGCGACATCCGCATCGTATTCAAAAAATTTGCGATGCTCGACCGTCTGTAATCGTAAAAAGGCCAGATACATCATCGACATGATACCTATCGAGAACACAGAGTAGATTTCCCATTTCGATTCAGGTACAAAATCAGGCAAGAACATGCCTATCCCCAACGCAACCAAAAGCATAGCGATAAATGAATTGGCCGATTCCAAATTGTATTTGGAGCTGCCATGCTTCAACCCCGCCACGATAGCAGCAAGACCCAAGATGCCGTTTATATCAAACATCACTGCGGCGAATACGGTATCGCGTGCCAAGGTGGGATGGGGGGCGCCTTGCAACAATACCACCAGGATCACCACTTCCACTGCAACCGCAGCAAGCGTCAAAATCAACGTTCCATAGGGCTCACCGAAGCGCAATGCCAAGACTTCAGCATGATGCGCAATACGAAACGCCACACCGATAATAGCCGCGAGAATAACGAACAATAACCCCCACAGCATCCCGCCGCCCTGTTCAATGGCATTGTGTTCGAGCGCAAAACCCGATCCAAGCACTACCAGCGCGATAGCGATAGGAAATTCAGAGAAGAGATATTTCATCGTGACGACTTATAAAGAATTATAGATTGAGCAGCATGTTAACCGCCCCGGGTGTGATTCTCAAACACCACGCCTATAAACTATCTGGGGGGGAAATTGCCGGTGCGCTCGGTTGATACATTGATTTTCAAGTTTGCTCGGCACCTGCAATAACTATGAGTTGGCGCCACCTTGATTTTGCAAGGGTAACAAAAACCCCGCCGATAAAGGCGGGGCAAGGGAAAAGCACTACAGTTTATTCTTAATGCACCGAGGCAGCCTCGGCGTTGATGCCGGTGTTCTGGCGTACATAGAGTTCATCCCACATATCTTCTGCACGTTTATCACGTGTGAACAACGAACCCAAGATCACCATCAGGAAGCCTAGCGGGATTGAAATCAAGCCGGGATTTTTAAGCAAGAACCAAGGTTTTTCCAAGCCCATAAGACTGGTGGTTTGGCCCTCGAACTTCTTCATATCATCTTCTGCTTTCGTTTTAGCTTTCTCCGTCGCAGCAATGTCCTTCTTCACTTTGGCTAAGTCGTCCTGAGCAGTTTTCAAGGCAACAGGATCAGTTGCTAAAGTCTCAAGCGACGTTACCAATGTCTGCTGCTTTTCATTGAGTTTCGCCAATTTGTCAGCCGCACCCGGTTTAGCTGCTTTCTCTGGTGATGCGGGTTTTGCAGGAGCAGAAGCCACACAACCTTCCAGTGCAAATAATTCGCATGCAAAGCTTGATGCGGGTTTAGCAGGCTGTGCGTCCTTGGCAGCTTGCAAGGGTTCACCTTCCAAAACCTTCTTCGCAGATGTGATAACAGCTTTCGGATAAGTCATGTTAGGTGAAAGCAATACCAGTCCGATAGCTGTCAACGATCCAACAATCATGCCCGCGATAATGCCGGTAGTGTTGCACTTCTTCCAATACAGGGTGAGGAATACCGCTGGTAGATTACTTGATGCCGCAACCGCAAAGGCCAGAGCCACCAAATGCGCGACGTTCTGCCCTTTGGCTAAGATACCCACCGTGATGGCAATTACCCCAACGATGACAGACGAAACACGTGCCGCAACAACCTGCTCCTTAGGTGTGGCATGGTCACCCCGAATCACGCCAACGTAGATGTCATGTGCCATCGCAGAAGCCGCAGCCAACACCAAGCCTGCCACCACTGCAACAATCGTTGCGAAAGCAACCGCTGCCACAAAAGCTAAGAAAAAGTTACCCAACAACGAGTTCTCGCCACCGCCCAAATACTGCGCCAACAATGGACCCGCCATATTGCCACCAGCGTCAACTGAGGCGATTTTAGCTGAACCAACCAGCATTGCTGCACCTGTGCCGAGGAACAAGGTCAGAACATAGAATCCACCAATAATGCCCATCGCCCAAATCACTGAAGTGCGCGCTGCCTGTGCAGTTGGAACTGTGAAAAAACGCATCAGGATATGCGGCATACCTGCCGTACCCAGCACCAAAGCCAGTCCCAATGAAATCTGGTCAATCGGATTTTTCAGAAACAAGCCCGGCTCAAGGAAGCGTTGTCCCAATTCTTCTTTGCTCATGCCCGTTGCGGAATCACCCAACAATTTGGTTACTTGCGCGATCACTTTTTCATCGCCCACCACCGCTTGCAAATAGGCTGGCAAGCTGAACCCGTAAGGTGACCACACCAAGAACACCAAAATGAGAGACGCGGTTACCAGTAACACTGCCTTGGTAATTTGTACCCAAGTGGTCGCCTTCATACCGCCGAACACCACGTAGGACAGCATCAAAATACCCACGCCGATGACTGACGTTTCGTAGTCGATACCGATGAGCGTTTTAATCAGCACCCCGCCACCCACCATTTGCGCAGTGAGATAAAAGGTAGAAACCGTGATAGTCGAAAGCGCTGCAACCACCTTGGTTTTCTTAGGATCATTTCGAAAAGCCAAGATATCACCCATCGTATATTTACCGATGTTGCGGCATGGCTCAGCGATGACTAACAACACCGTGATATATGCCACCAACCAGCCCACCGAATACATGAAGCCGTCGTAGCCGTAGAGTGAAATCAGACCAGCGATACCAAGAAAAGACGCGGCAGACAAATAGTCACCCGCAATCGCCCAACCATTTTGAATACCGCTAACCGAACGACCTGCCGCATAAAACTCAGAAGTAGTATGCGTGGTGCGAGCCGCCCAAAAAGTAATCGCCATGGTAATAGCGATAATCACACCAAATACGGCGAAGGTCATCCATTTGAACTCATCGGCAACCGCACCAGTTCCAGCGAAAGAGACCCCGCTACAAAACAAAGCAGCCGTTGATAGAACTGTTTGATTCAGCTTTGAATTCATTTCATGCTCCCGCTGTTAAGTTCGTTAACGATTTCTTGCGTCATGGAATCAAACTCTCTATTTGCCTTACGCGAATAGACAAATGCGATAGTCCAAGCCACAACAAACTCGGAAAGCGCAAACAGGAGTCCCACATTGACCACACCCCACACTTTGATCTTGAATAGGTCTTGAAAATATGCAGCCCCAATGGGTAGCATGAAGTAATAGATGATGGAAAAGATCATCAATCCCCACAGAAAAAATAGCTTTTTACGATGCAGTGCCTGGAATTTTGGGTTGGTATCGATTGCCGCCCAATTGATATTTGGATTTGACATGTTCGCTCCTTGATTGACGATCAAAAAAGTCAAGTGTAGATATCCCGACTTGTTGGTGCTACTGACCGCAAGGCTACGCCATGCAGTGACGTAAAGCAATGTGAGTGAATGTCACATTCTGCTAACTTATTGTATTTTCTTAATTCAACTTATGCCGCTCACCCAACGTTGCATCTTTTCCAAATCACGCAGCCCTGCAAAATCAGCTATTTTTTTCTTACTGACTAGACTAAGCGCAATTTGAAACAACTGCGCAGTCACCATAGCATCGGACAATGCGTTGTGGCGCGCATCATTATGAATATTGAAATGTGTAATCCAATCGTCCAACAAACGATAACGTGACGCATAGCTTGGGTATATGGCAGGCATCAAATAAGCCATGTCTGCCCAAGCATGGCCAAAGGACACTCCCAAGTATTGATGTATCGCACGCTGAATCATGGTCTGGTCAAAAGTCACATGAAAAGCAATTAACGGGTCTTTTCCCAAATATTCGAGAAACGCCAACAGTGCATCGGCAGCAGGAACGCCACCTGTTTGTGCACCGCCACCGATACCGTGCAGCAGGATATTTTCCTTGTGACTAACCGTCTCTTGTTGCAGCACCATGTAAAAACTTTCACCTAAGGCGATTTGACCATTCACCACAGCCACTGCGCCGATGGAAATCAGATGATCTTGCATCAGATTAAGCCCGCTGGTCTCCACATCCACCACCACGTAGCGCGTGGCATTAAACGGCTTATCCAATGCGATACGCGGCAAACTTTTCCAAGTATCCAGACGGTGTTGCTGTTCGGCAGTCAAGCTCGCTTTATTGCCCAACCAATTAAGCCACCAAGCACTCACTGGTGATATTCCAACGACAGCCGCGCTTGCAGCTTGCGTGCTTGCCGAAATGCTTCTTTCAAAATACGCCTATCAAGCTCATTAAGTTGTTCTGGGTCAATCAAGTTATTCAATGCAGCTTCACTCATTCCCTTTGTCTTCTCTTCATCGTGATGGCGCATACGCAGCACTTGGATGAACAGAAATGCATCCAGCCATGCTTCAATTTCGGATGGATGAATTTTCAGCTTTTCCGCACTCGCACGCAGCCGTAATAGCGTGCTGGTATGCGTAACACCGGCTGCCAAACTGAAGATGCGCACGGCATCCACAAACGGCGTAATGCCATTCAATTTAAGATCAAGTTTATTTTCCTTTCCCACCACAAAGTCACGCACCAAACCCAACGGAGGGCGGATGCGCATCGCGTTTTCTGCCATCTGGTGCAGGAAGCGTGTGTTATCGCTGGCAACTTTGGCTAGCCATTCCCTCAATTCTTCAGCAAGCTCTTGCTTGCCGAACAGCGAACGGAAATCGAAGAATATCGACGCATGCAGTAACGCCTCTGGCGTACCGTGGTCTATCCAATTGGCAAATGCCTGCTTCCATTCATCAAGCGATAAGCACCATTTAGGATTACTCGCCATGATTTCGCCCTTGCATAAAGGAAAGCCGCAGAGTGCCAAGGTTTCATTGATACGCTTTGCAATCAACAACAATTGCGTGCGAACTTGATTGGCTTCCATCCCATCCGGCACAGTGAAAATAATCGCGTTATCCTGATCGGTACTCAGCGTTTGCTCAAAGCGCCCTTCCGACCCCAACGCCATCCAACAAAAACATTCAGCAAATGGTGTATTGTTGTATTCACTGCGTGCAAGCTCTAATTCAATCACCCGCACGGTCAACAAATCGTTGAAGGTGGAAATAAATTGCGTTAACTGTTCTGCTGCCACGCCTTGCGCCATCATGTTATGCGCCATGTTACGAATATCAGTAGCGGCTTGTTGCAATGCTTCAACATGCTGCGCATGACGAATGGTCATACCAATTTGGCGCAGCCCCACGCGCTGCAAAGCAAACAAATCTTTCTCCGTCACCAATCCGATCAATCGCTCATTTTCAATCACCAATACATGGCGAAAGCCTTGTTTAGCCATCAACAAAGCCGCCTCATACGCCAACGCCTGAGGCGATAAGGTGGTGAGTTGCTTGCTCATGATGGTTATCACGGCTTGATCCAGGTCAGTCTGCGGCAAAGCCACACGTTCCAACACATCGGGCAGTGTCAGAATACCCAGTGGTCTTCCCACCTCATCCACTGCCACCATTGAACCGATGCGCGACTCATGCATTTTCTGCAACACTTCACGAACAGTCGCTTGAGGGGAACAGGTAATCGGCTCACGACGTATCAATGCCGACAAAGGGCTGGCTAACGACTGCTGCTCGACACTGGAATGGCTGTATTGCGCCTGTATGACTTGCTTGGAATGCTCCAACAAATTGGCAATGCGGCGGGTACAAAAATCGCTGAATGGCGCACTCATGCCCAACAAAGTTTGGAAATCCTCTACCGGCAATTCATAACAAAAAGTATCGGTTCCTGCACGGTAAATACTCGCCACAGGTCGGTGCGCTAACAGCGCGCCCAGCGGAAAACATTCACCTTCAGCCAGCTCTAACCAAGTGTCAGACTCGGCAGCATGCGCGACATTCTGCTCGCCATGCACCATGCCCTGCTTGATCACCAAAAAGCGATTCGCCGTATTCTGCTCAGGCGATACAATCACATCGCCTTCGGCGTAATACGCCAAGCGCATACGCTCTACCATCCACACCAGATGCGCCGACTCCATGCGATCAAAGGGCGCGTGTTCAGCAAAAAAGGCCAACTGGGAAGCATGAATATTAGTCATGGCGCAGCGATATTTTATGAATCATTTTCCGACAGGATGTACATGATAGGCATCATTTAACCTCTGTGCAGTATAATAAATCCCGTCAGCCCTGCTGACATTGCCAATCTATTTATACAGACTGGCACTCGGAGTAACATTTATCAACCACTAGGAGTCACCATGAATAAAAAAATCATCGCACTCGCAGTTGCTGCCACTTTCTCAACCCCCGTTTTTGCTGATAGCGGCAGTATCGCTTGGTATGGCAAAGCGTATTTGAACGGCGAGTCAGTCAAGAATGACAAGGCAGCAAAAGACAGCGCATTACGTGTGCTGTCCAACACTTCCCGTTTGGGTATCAAAGGCAGCGAAGATTTGGGCAATGGCATGAGCGGTATTTTCCAATATGAAGTGCAAGTGGATGCGGCTGGTTCTGCTGACAATGGTTTTGGTAGCGCCACTCGCAATACGGGTGTCGGTCTGGAAGGTAACTTCGGTAAAGTGATCGTTGGTAAGTGGGACACTCCTTTCAAGACTGCGCATAATAAAGTTGAATTGTTCGACAATGCTTCTTCGTTCACAGCGTTGAATTTGATTGGTCATGCTGGTGGTGCTGGCACCATAGTTAAGACAGGCTTTGCGTCTGCAGGTGCGTTGCCTGCGGATCCGGCGAAATGGACTCCCGATGACAAAATTCCTGGCACAGCAAACTACAACACCCGTCAAAAAGGATTGGTTGAATACTGGACACCCAAGTTTGGTGCTATCCAAGGCTCAGTTTCATATAGCCCTGATACAGCTCCAACAACCTCAGCAATCAAGAGCAATCTGTCACTTGCTGGTACATATGAGCAAGATGCCATTTCTGCCACCGCAGCCTATGAAACACGTCGTGATGTAACCAGCTCACAATCTGACAACGCGCTGCGTTTAGTTGGCAAGTACACAATTGGCGACATCTGGGTTGGAGCAACCTATGAGAGCATCAAAGTAAACACTTCAGCAACGGCCAACTATACTCAGAAAAATGCTGAATTGGTGGGACAGTATAAGTTGGGTTTGAACAAATTCGCAGCTAGCTATTCAAAAGCAGGTAGCAGCAATTTGGGTGGTGCTCACCAACTGACCCTGCGTTATGGTCATGACTATTCAACACGTACGGAAGTATTTGCTGCATTCACTTCGCTTAAAAATGACAGTAATGGTAATTATGCTTTGACCAACCTCTATGGAGCAACAGCGCTTGAACAAACCGGCTCTGAACAAACCGTTATCGGTGCAGGCGTGATTCACACTTTCTAATCCTGACTTAACCGTTAGAACAGAAATTAAAACGGGCATCTTCGGATGCCCGTTTTTTATTTGACGATGCCTTGCAAACGCCTGTTTTTTCTCGCTCGCCATCTCAACACCACCGCCACTCGCCAAGCCACTCGTACCACACAATACCCCATCACTGCCAGTAACACTGCAAGCAGTGGCAGGCCGATTAAAATTGGTTTGCCCAGCAGCCTTAACCAATGCCACAACCCGCTTGCCCAGTTATGCCAATGCAATTCGGGCAGCGTTAATAGTGCCGCGTTATGTGTACCGCTGACCCAACTACCAAGCTCGTAAGCCAATGCGTACAAGGGCAAGAAGGTAAAAGGGTTGGTGTAGAGCGTGGTGACTAAAGCGATAGGAAGATTGACTCGCAGCAAGACTGCCAATGGTGCAGCAGTAAGCATCTGCAACGGGCCAGGAATCAGTCCGCAAAATAAACCTACCGCTACACCGCCTGCTACGGAACGTCGATTCAAATGCCATAGGTTGGGATGATGCAGCCAGCGCGCAAACGGCTTGAGCCAGCGATTATTTCTGACCACATCTTGCGACGGAATAAAGTTTCGAAAAAATTTTCGCATACGGACATTCTATTCGGTTAATGCTGAACAAGTCCTCCGTTCGTGGTGAGCCCTTCGATAAACTCAGGAGAGCCTTGTCGAACCATGAGCGGGATAGGTTTAACATTTCAACCCTTCGACAAGCTCAGGGCGAACGGTCTCATTCTGCATTTCATTAGGTTACACTTCGACCATGGTTACCTTCGCCATCTTTTTCACCCTCGGTGTGTGGGTGCTGCAACAGCAATCCGCGCTGCCTGATTTTGCGTGGGCATGGCTGCTCATGGGTTTGCTGATACCGCTGCTAATAGGCACACAACGAGCTTGGCTATCAGTTCGCTCCGAGTCAAATAAACAACCCGTTCGGCCTGAGCTTGTCGAAGGCCATGAAGCCATCCATGTTTCGACAAGCTCAACACGAACGGCTTCATATTTTGCTCTTTCCCGCGCCCTACTCATCGCCACGCTCGCCTGCGGATTGGGCTTTTACCATGCCGCTTGGCAAGCCCAACAACGCCTATCTATCAGCCTTGCGGACGAGTGGCAAGGGCGTGATATCGAGGTGGTGGGCGTGGTCGCCGAGTTGCCGCGCAACCATGAACACGGTTTGCGTTTCGCTTTCGACATTGAGAAAACCATTACGCCACAAGCCTCCGTACCACCGCATGTTTACCTCAGTACCTACTTCGATAAAAAATCGCCTCCGCTAAATCTGCACGCGGGAGAACGTTGGCAACTCACCTTGCGCCTCAAGCAGCCGCATGGCAGCAGTAATCCACACGGCTTTGATTTTGAAGTGTGGGCGCTGGAGAACAACATTCGTGCTGTCGGTTATGTGCACAACAAAGGCAAAAACGTTCGACTGGCTGCGCGCGCTGACGGGGTGTTTTATCGCATCGAAATTTGGCGCGAAACGATACGCAACAAATTCAACGCCACTCTCAGTAATGCCCCGTATTCCGCCGTGTTAAGCGCGTTAGCCATCGGCGATCAAAGCAGCATTCCGCAAAGCCAATGGCAGATTTTTACCCGCACGGGCGTCAACCATTTAATGAGTATTTCGGGGCTGCATATCACCATGCTCGCCAGCCTGGGATTCGCCCTCACCTACTGGTTATGGCGACGCAGTGTGCGACTGACATTGTGGTTGCCTGCGCGCAAAGCTGCCGCGTTGACTGCTTTGCTGGTGGCACTCGGCTACGCATTGCTGTCCGGTTTCGGCGTACCCGCACAGCGCACCGTGTATATGGTCGGTGCAGTCGCCGCTGCGTTATGGTTGAACCGAAATTTTTCGCTCACGCAAATTCTCAGCATCGCGCTGCTCGGTGTGTTGATCCCTGATCCGTGGGCCGTGTTGTCAGCGGGATTTTGGTTATCGTTCGGTGCGGTGGCACTCATTTTGTATGTCACTGCGCATCGCATAGGTCGATCACATTTCTTGCACGAGTACCTGACTGTGCAATGGGCGATGACCATCGGTCTCATTCCCTTGCTACTCGCCCTATTTCAGCAAATAGCTATCGTCTCGCCCATCGCCAATGCCTTTGCGATACCGCTGGTAAGTTTGATTGTCGTGCCGCTCACTTTGCTCGGCGCAGTTTTGCCGTGGGACGTTCCGTTATGGTTAGCGCACATCGTCATGGACGGGACGATGCAATTACTGACTTGGCTGAATGCCTTACCGCAAGCGGTGTGGACGCAACATGCACCGCCCGTTTGGAGCGTGGTCGCTGGCATGATAGGTGTATTGTGGATACTCGCACCGCGTGGTTTTCCTGCTCGTTGGTTGGGCATTATTTGGCTGTTGCCAATGTTCCTCAACCTGCCCGAACCGCCCCCAGTCAACACGTTACGTTTGGTAATTTTTGATGTAGGCCAAGGGCTGGCGGTCGCTGCACAAACTCAACATCACGCTTTGCTCTACGACACAGGCCCAGATTTCAGCGGCGATGCGGATAGCGGCAATCGGATTTTGATTCCAACATTGCGCGCGCTCGGCATTGCCAAACTAGACGGGCTGATACTTACCCACGACGACATCGACCACACGGGCGGCGCAGCGTCGGTGATGCAAGCCATGCCGATAGATTGGGTGTCATCGTCATTGCCCAATGTGCATCCGCTGTTAGCAAATTTGAGTAACGCGAAGCATTGCCAAGCGGGTGACACTTGGCAATGGGACGGAGTGGATTTTGAAATACTCAACCCTGATGCAGCGAGCTATGCCGATGAAAAAATGCGCGACAATAATCGCGGTTGCATATTGAGGATCAGCGTCGGTGAGCAACACATTTTGCTAACTGCTGATATTGAGAAGGAAGTTGAAAAGCAACTGATCGCAGAGCACGCCGATAAATTGCCAACCACGTTGCTGGTTGTACCGCATCACGGCAGCAAAACTTCATCGACCGAGGACTTCATCGCCGCTACCCTGCCCGATTACGCCGTGTTCACAGTGGGTAATCGCAACCGCTTCGGACATCCCAAACAAGAAGTTATACAACGTTACGCAGACAGCGGCGCAACACTTATGCGTTCGGATGAAGACGGTGCAATCTTGGTGGAAATGAACGCGCAAGGTGTGCAACTGGAACGCTACCGAAAAACCCATCATCGTTACTGGACGCATATCGCACAAGCCTCTGTAGAATCACCTTAACCTAGTAGAATGAACGATTGAACCAATCAATGAATTATTAGCCGAAGTAACGCTGCGCCTACTAGTCCGTTCGTGGTGAGCTTGTCGAACCACACTTATGTTAAACAAACCCTTCGACAATCTCAGGGCGAACGGATTTTTGAAAGCCTGAATTTAACTGACCACATAGTAGAAAAACATCCATGAATAATTTCTTTGCGATACCACTTTTCTGTTCAATCACTCTACTCTTTGCCTCCATCAACAGCAGCTCGGCCGAGCCTGCCGCTGCGGTAAAAGTAGGCGTAGTTGCCGAACACATAGGCAGCAAAATCATGTATTCCTATCACGTCATCAACAACAGCTCGCAAACCATTTCTGCCATTGCTATCGGGCGAGGCGATGGCGAGGTGAATGAGCTCACTGAACGCCCATCGGGGTTGAGCGCTAAAGGCATCCCGCAATCCAGCGCTAGCTCACCCACCGCTTGGCACGTAAACATGGTGATGCCGCCAGATAGTCCAACGCACAGCATTACGTGGGAAGCGACTAATAGTGCCGCGAGACTCGCTACCGAACAAACGCTAAACAATATGAGTGTCACTGTAAACAAGGGGGATATTCTTTATCTAACTGGTCATGCGCTGATTACCTTTGCCGATGGGAACCCGACTAAAATCATCGTGCCGATAGAACGTCTAGACACCAGCCCACCAAAACTTTCGGTCGCGCTCATCCCGAACTCACTCACGCCAGCGCATGATAAATTTGTTGCCATCAATGCCTCGTTCAGCATAAAAAGCGACAACCACGACCATTTTCCGACTATCAAATTAGAGTCCATCACCGCTAACCAGCCGTTAGGAGCAGACGATATTCGTGATGCAAGTTTTGGACTGGATGATCGCTATTTCAAATTGCGCGCCGAACAACAAGGCCAAGCGGAACGCGTGTATAAAATCAGCTATTCAGCCACCGATGCGTCGGGCAATAAGACGATGGCAGAAGCTGCGGTGACAGTAGGACACAAACCTTAAAGCCGATTAGAATGAAACTAAATTCGCAGGTATAGCGTTGTATGACAAAAGGAGTATCGCCATGAAAAATATTAAATTAGTTTTAGCGTTGCTGGTTAGCTTGGTCGTGTCTGCTTGCGGAGGTGGAGGTGGCGGAAACGATTTGGGAAGTTCAGCACCGACCACCCCATTGAATATCTCAGCAACGAACCAGCTTGATATCACAAGAGCTGCGCTAAATTACACGATTGCGGGCTCAGCTATCGATGTATTCAGCACAAATGATTTACTGGATGTATTGAACAATACACCCTGTGTTAATACAGCGACTGGGGGCAACATAATTTTCACTCCGGCAACGCTAACAAACTTCACTTCAGGCACGATTATTTTCTTTGACTGCACTCTTGCATCCGGTAGAACTTTCAATGGCAGATTAACCTTTAATAACCTGACAACCGCCCCCTCCAATAATTTTACAAACCCAGATTCCCTATCCATTAGGTTCGGTTTTGATTCTTTGACAGTAACTAAAGCGCGCCAGATCACGCTGTTAGGTGACTACGTGTTATCTATCAACGGATTAAACACATTCACCGTTACGACTACCATTACCTCACCAACTGGCACCAGTTTGAAACTGAACAGCAATATCTCTGAAACCCTTTCCAACTTTTCTTTTGTTAGCCGCGTGACTAACCCTGGCATTAGTGCAACTGAAAACAATAGCTTCACCCTTGCCAGTAGTGTCCTTGGCGGGCAAATCATTTGCAAGACCACTACCCCATTTACCACCGATATCAGTCTTAACCGTTCCTTTCCTAGCACTGGTGTGGCAATTATCACTAGCACGCTGAATCTGAATCAGTTACAGATTGATGTATTGGGAGATGAAATCAACACCGTAAACCCCGTTCAAGTTAAGCTCGACACTGGCAATGGTTTCGGTTCTCCTACTCCCTATACTTGGTCTGCACTTTTTCCTTAGTACCCGAAATTGATAAATCATGAACAATGCTCAGGAATTTTTCCTGAGCTTGTTTTTTCAACCCGATCTATCCAGCATGTACCCCATCCTCTACTCCTTCCGCCGCTGTCCTTATGCGATGCGCGCACGGCTAGCATTGCATGTCAGTGGCATAGTCGTAGAAGTGCGCGAAGTGTCGTTGCGCAACAAGCCTGAGAGCATGTTGCTCGCTTCGCCAAAAGGCAGCGTACCCGTGCTGGTGTTACCCGATGGGCAAGTGATAGATGAAAGCTGGGACATCATGCAGTGGGCTTTGCGCCGGCATGATCCTGATAATTGGTCGGGCGAAAACGAGGCTTGCCTTGTTGCAGCAATACCCTTGCTGAATGAAAATGACTCCACATTCAAAGCCGCACTTGATCGTTACAAATATTTTGAACGTTACCCGGAACATCCGCAGCTTTTTTACCGCAACCAGGGCGAACAATTCTTGCAACAATTAGAAAACCGTTTGCAGCTAACCAAGCATTTACTGAGCGATGACTTCTCGATTGCCGATGCGGCAATCTTGCCCTTTATCCGTCAATTCGCCGATGTCGATGCCGATTGGTTTGCTCAATCCCTCTACCCTGCGTTGCAACGTTGGCTTGCCAATTTTCTAACCTCAAATGAGTTTTCGGCGGTAATGCGGAAATATCCAGTATGGCAAAAAGGTGATCCACCCGTTTTGTTGTCAATCTAACTTGCATCATGCGCCGCTCGCTGCTTTGATATACTTGCCCATCGACTCGTTGCTAATGCAATAAATCCTCACCCAGCAAGGAAATACACCGTGAAAAAATGGCACGCTCTTCTCATCGTTGCAATCGCAACCTCCCTACTCAACGGATGTTTGGATAACGGCTCCCCTGCTGATCCCCCTGCGGGAATGACAGCTCAACCCGGAGATGGCAGAGTAAAAGTTGATTGGACTCCCAATTCAGGAATCGAATACTGGCTATTCACTGCAACCGATGCGGCACTCACGGCTTTTAACTGGACGGGTTTGGCCAATTCACATGTTTATATCAATGCCCATCCGCCGTTTTATGTATGTGGATTGTTTAATGACACCCCCTATTATTTTGCGGCAAACGGCAGGGTCAATGGCGGCTCAGGTGGATCAAGCAGCACGACGATTAGCGGCACGCCTTACAACGCCAGCAGCACTACTTGGGTCACATCGTCAGTATCCACTACAGTTACGCCCAGCCTTAATGGCGTGGGCTATACCAGCCTGACCACTTGTTCAAATAATGCCACGAGTGCCTCTGGAAGCTTCGCCACCGTTGGCACAGGTGGTGCGGTATTTACCAGCACTGATGGAAAAATTTGGAACACGCCTACTTGGCAAACCCCCGCCTCTCTTCCGCCCGCATTTGATCTGTATGCGGTAACGGGCTATACAGCCAATCAAAACAACACCGTAACACCTGCATTACGCTGGGTAGCGGTGGGTTCTGGCGGCGCGTCTGTCTATAGCACTGATGGTAGCAATTGGAATATTGGCAGGGACAATTTGGGCAACCCATCGCTACGTGCGATTACACAAGTTGCAGGCACGTTCTGGGCAGTAGGTGATGCCTTGTCAGGTGGTGCCGCAACCATACTTTCAAGCACGGATGGCATTACTTGGACGGCACATACCTCAGGCTCAACCAATAATTTGCGGGGTATTATTCATGGCAGCAATTACGTCGCTGTAGGTGATAATGGAACGATACTCACTAGTGCGGATGGCAACACTTGGGCAACCCAATCAACTGTGGCTACTCGCATTCCCACTATCAACTTGAACCACGTCACTGCCAATGGCAACATCATTGTCGTGACAGGCGACGGTGGCACGATAGTGACCAGCAAAGATGCGGGTGTCACTTGGACGATTCAAACTTTACTCGGCACACCAAACCTGGTTGGCATCGCTACAGAATCTCAATACTTAGCGAATGCCATAGCAGATACGCAACTGGGTTTTATTGCTAACGCACAATTTGTGGCTATTGATAGCGTTGGGAATTACTACACCAGCCCGAATGGACTGACTTGGTCAGCTGCAAAAAATATGACTGGCGTAAGCAGCTTGAACAGCTTGGTCAGTAGCGGCTTCGGCTATGTTGCCGTTGGCAATGCAGGTGTGACAGCCTCGGTTTTCTAAGCAAGCTAGATCATCGCTCCGCCCGATAAATCAAGCCACCTGTAGAGGTTAAGGCGTATGCAATCGCCCCGACAACAAGCTAGCCGAAACAATCAGCGTCGCGCCTATCCAATCTCGTAGCTCCATCGCTTCTCCCGCCAAAAAATAAGACGAGATCGCCGCGACAACCAGTTC
>JABFRF010000183.1 GCA_013141315.1 Gallionella sp.
CGGTGCTTGATACGTGCCGCCGCCTAATTCAAAAGCGCGTGATTCCCAGCGGCGTTGAAATTCCACACCTGCTAACGGATCGCTTGGGTAGTCCACTTCTGGGGTGATACCCACTACGATGCCCGCATTGGCGTTGCGTTCGTTGCGCGAATACTGGCTCATGCCATTGGTCACCACACGTCCCGGCTCGGAAGTCGCCGCCACCACTGTGCCGCCTGGACACATGCAAAAGCTATATACAGAGCGGCCATTGCTGGCGTGATGCACCAGTTTGTAATCTGCCGCGCCCAATTGTGGATTGCCTGCATTTACTCCGTAACGCGCGCGGTCGATCAACGCTTGCGGATGTTCAATGCGAAAGCCGATGGAGAATGGTTTGGCTTCAATATAAATGCCGCGCTTATGGATCATCTCGAACGTGTCGCGTGCGCTGTGCCCGACAGCCAACACCAAATGAGTTGTGGCAATGCGTTCGCCACTGGCAAGTACCACACCACTCACCGCACAATCTTCAATTTCAATGTCATCCACGCGGCTTTCAAAACGAATTTCGCCACCAAGTGATTGAATGGTGGCGCGCATTTTTTCCACCATACCGACTAACTTGAACGTGCCGATATGCGGATGGCTTTCATACAAAATTTCGGGCGGCGCACCCGCTTTGACGAACTCATCCAACACTTTTCTGCCCAGATAGCGCGGGTCTTTGATCTGGCTATACAGCTTGCCGTCGGAGAATGTGCCCGCGCCGCCTTCACCAAATTGCACATTGGATTCCGGGTTGAGCACCCCTTGCCGCCACAGTCCGAAAGTATCCTTGGTGCGCTCGCGCACCGCCTTGCCGCGTTCCAAAATCAGCGGACGAAACCCCATTTGTGCCAACAATAATCCGGCAAATAAACCCGCAGGGCCTAAGCCGATAACAACGGGACGCGAAGCTAAATTTTGTGGTGCTTGCGTGACGAAGTGATAATTGGTGTCCGGTGAAACAGTGAGATGCAGGTCGCTTTTGCAGCGCGCCAAAATCGCAGCTTCATCGCACACTTCAACATCAAGTGTGTAGGTGAGCAGAATGGCGCGTGGCTTGCGCGCATCCACCCCGCGCTTGAACACGATGTGGCTGATGAACGCATCCTCAGCGATGTTCAGACGTTTGAGTATCGCAGCTTTGAGTTCACCCTCCGTATGTGAGAGTGGTAGTTTTATTTCAGTTAAACGTAACATGTTTTATTTTAGAGGGGACGGTGATACGGTACATTACGCATTAGCTCGGCAGAAAAACATCTGCTTCCATAAATGTCACAGCATAACCAGCCAGTGTTACTCGCTCACCTTTTAATTCACATTGAATATCCCCGCCACGTTTGGAAAGTTGTCGTGCGCTCAAAATAGATTTGTTCAAACTTTTCGCCCAGTAAGGGGTTAGCGCACAATGGGTAGAACCCGTCACAGGGTCTTCTGGAATTCCGAATTTTGGTGCGAAGAAGCGGCTTACAAAATCTACATTACGCCCACGTGCAGTTACGCATACACCTCGTAAATCCAGTTCTGCCAATTTGGCAAAATCAGGCTGGATAGCGCGGACGATCTCTTCACTATCGACAACCACGAAGTAATCATCCGCAGCGAAAACTTCAACGGCTTGCACGCCAAGCCCAGCAAGCAAGGCAGCAGCAGGCGCGCATGATTTGGATTGCGCAGCGGGAAAATCCATGACTAACATTAAGCCACTTCGCGTTACATTCAAAATGCCGCTGCGTGTTTCAAAAGCAATGCTAGCTTGGGCGTAGCCTAAAATTTCAAATAGAACATACGCCGTCGCTAAGGTGGCATGACCACACAGATTCACTTCAGCAATGGGCGTGAACCAGCGCAAATGGAAACCATTTTCCGTGGGTACAAAAAACGCGGTTTCGGAAAGATTGTTTTCAGCCGCAATCGCTTGCAACAGATCATCTCCTAGCCATGCATTGAGTGAGCAAACCGCAGCAGGATTGCCCCCGAAAATTTGCGTTGTAAACGCATCGATTTGGTATTGTTTGATTTTCATTTAATTCGACTCTTCCACACAGCAGGATTGCGTGCGCTATGAAATACGGCCACGACGACGATGCGGTGATTCCGTTCGCGGAAATAAACGCAGTAAGGGAATCGCCGTGCGACGGCTTTTCGCGTGCCTCGATACAAAACGGGGAATTGCTCAGGGTTGTTGGCAATGTGTTGGAGTAGGCGATTTATTTCGGCGAAGAATTCAAGTCCGAGTCCTGCTAGTTCTCGTTCATACCAATCGCCTGCTTTGTCTAGCTCACTGCGCGCCTGATGCCGAAAAACAATTTGACGCATTAACGTTGCCAGCGTTTTGCCGCTTCCGTTTTAATGGACTCCCAAGAAAACGTGTTATCTGGTGCAGCATCATCTTCGTCAAGACGGCGGTCAAGTTCAGTTTTTTCTGAAGCACCGAGAGGCAGCAGTCCCGCTTCAGCGGCGACTGAATCCCAGATGTCTTGTACCAAGGCGATGCGCTCTTCGACGCTCATGCTGTCTATTCCCAGTGCGTGCAATGCTTGTCCCATAATGTCCTCCTGTTTCGCGGTATTTTACTGCAAATAGTATGTGGAACAGCTAGCGATGCGGCTGAACATCCAGCCCTTCCAGTACCATCTCAGCCGCACGTAATACAGCGCGCGCTTTGTTTTGGGTTTCTGTCCATTCGTTGTCGGGGTTGGAGTCGGCGACAATGCCAGCGCCGGCTTGAGCATAGAGCATGTTGTTTTTTACTACAGCAGTGCGCAGGGCAATCGCTAAATCCATGTCACCGTTGAAGCCGAGATAGCCAACTGCTCCCGCGTAGATGCCGCGTTTGCTGGGTTCTAGCTCGTCGATGATTTCCATCGCACGCACTTTTGCCGCACCGCTGACTGTGCCCGCAGGGAAGGTGGCTTTGAGTACGTCCATCGCATTCAAGCCTTGTTTGAGTGTGGCCTCGACGTTGGAGACGATGTGCATGACGTGCGAGTAGCGTTCGATGATCATTTTTTCGGTGAGATTCACCGTGCCGTTTTGCGCGACGCGCCCGATGTCGTTGCGACCCAGGTCGATCAGCATCAGG
>JABFRF010000197.1 GCA_013141315.1 Gallionella sp.
TTACGCAACAGGAGATTAATACAGCGATGGAGAGATTGAACAACCGACCCAGAAAACGACTTGGATACCTGACACCCAATCAGGTATTCTTCAAGTCAGGCGTTGCACTTCAAACTTGAACCCGCGGCGGATATTAAGGAGCGATAAATGAATAATAAAAAAATACTTAACGTCGGAATTGCCACTCCAGCAGAATCGTTGGCGCATTTTGCTGGGGTGTGGAACGCCGCTGCGAGTGGTAAAAAAGTTAAGCCTCATAACGGTATCGGTTTTGTAAGCATCGCGCAGTTTGCGGCAACGCTTACGCCACAACGCTGGCTACTTATCAACGCGCTAAAGGGCATCGGCTCTTCGTCAATTTATGCGTTAGCGAAAAAACTGGGGCGGCACTATAAAAATGTCCATACCGATGTCACTGTGTTGGTGCAATTCGGCATCCTTGAAAAAGATGCAGAGGATAAAGTTTTTGTGCCGTGGGATGAAATTGATGTGAATATGCCGCTGGCACGCGCGGCTTGACCTTTAGTTTTAACCGCTATTGCGCAACCCTGTCGCTATGCCGTTGATAGTGAGATGTATCGCACGTTTGACTAATTCATTATTGTCGCCCGCACGATGTTTTTGCAGCAGCGCAACTTGCAGGTGATTGAGTGGATCGATATACGGTGTACGGGTTAGCAGGCTGCGCGCAAAGTCGGGGTTGTCTTGCAGCAATGTAGTGTTGCCTGTTACTTTGAACAACATCTCCACGGTGCTTTCCCATTCGCTGTTGATTGCGCCGAAAATTCTGTCGCGCATTTCAACATCTTCAACTAACTCGGAATAACTCGCCGCGATACCCATGTCAGTCTTGGATAACACCATGTCCATGTTCGACATCAGGCCACGGAAGAACGCCCAGTTTTTGTACATGGCTTGGAGTTGCGCCAAGCCTGCCTCGCCTTCGCGAGCAATGAATTGTTGCACCGCGCTGCCAAAGCCCAGCCAGCCTGGTAACAGCGTGCGGTTCAAGCCCCAGCTGAACACCCAAGGAATGGCACGCAAATCTTCGATGCGGTCTGATGCTTTGCGCGATGAAGGACGGCTGCCGATGTTGAGTTCGGCGATTTCGCGTATCGGTGTGGCGGTGAAAAAGAATTCAGTGAAGCCGGGTGTTTCGTAAACTAGCTTGCGATAAGCGGCGAACGCGTCACGGCTTAAGGCCTCCATGATGCGGTGATATTCGGGCATGGTGCTGTCCGCACCGTGGTGATGCAGCAACGTCGCCTCCATGGTGGCGGCAATCATCGTTTCTAAATTGCGCCGACCGATTTCAGGATTGGAGTATTTGCTTGAGATCACTTCGCCTTGTTCGGTGATGCGGATTTGTCCGTTCACACTGCCGGGTGGTTGCGCCAAAATCGCATCATAGCTAGGGCCGCCACCGCGACCGACTGTGCCGCCACGACCGTGGAATAAGCGCAGTTCAATGCCATATTTAGTAAACACTTTTGCCAGCTCAACTTCTGCTTTATACAGCTCCCAGTTAGCGGTGACATAGCCACCATCCTTGTTACTGTCGGAATAGCCGAGCATCACTTCTTGCACATCACCGCGACTCTTGAGTAACTGGCGATAGTAAGGGATGGCAAACAACTCATCCATGATGACACCGCAACCGCGCAAGTCCTCAATAGTTTCGAACAGTGGAATGATGTTGACGTGCAAGGCAGGCGTTGCACCACATTCCAAGAGATTGACCTGTTGCAACATCAGTGCAAGCTCCAACATGTCGCTCACGGCATCAGTTTTGGAGATGATGTGATTGGGCAATGCGTCTCTGCCAAAGCGTTGGTGAATATCCACTGCGGCTTGCATGATGCGCAATTCACTTTGTGCGATTGCGCCGTATTGATTGATGTCGCCGAGCAAAACTTGGTTAGCTTGCAATGCGGTCAATAAAATTTTGCGCCGTGCCGCTTCGTCTAATTTTGAATAAGCCTCGCCGAGGCCGAGCAACTCACTGACAGTTTCCTCAATAAGCGCGCTGTGTTGACGCATATCCAATGGTGCGAGGTGGAAACCAAATACTTCTACGGCGCGGCGTAAATACGCGATGCGGCCACGCGCCAAATAGACTGCATGGTGCTTGAACAGTGAATCAATCAGCACATCCAGATCTTTAATCAACTCAGCGGGCGAGGCATAAGGCTGGGCATTTTTATCGACAGGTGGCAAGTGTGAAATCTCATGTCCCAGATGTTTGGCGGTCGCCGAGAGCCGCGAGTAAATCAATACCAAGGCGCGACGATACGGTTCGTCAGCACGACTGGTAGATTGATCCGGTGACGCATCGGACATGGCGCGCAGTTCACCGCTAATGTCCACCAAACGGTCGGTCAGGCTGAGTCGTCTGCCTAGGATATTCACCTCGCTCAGATAATGCTCAAACGCCAAAGACGAATGTTGCTGCACGGCATCGGTCATCACATCGTGGGTAACAAACGGATTGCCATCGCGGTCTCCGCCTATCCAGCTACCAACGCGCAATAGTGCGGGAATTTTGATGTCTTTATTAAAACGCCCTTCTAATTGTTTTTCTAAATTCGCGTAAATTTTGGGAATCTCGGTCAGGAAAGTGTAGCGATAAAACTCCAGACCATTTTTGATTTCGTCATTCACAGTGAGCTTGGCACTACGCAACATGCGCGTCTGCCACAAGATCAACACGAAGCGATGCAGTGCTTCTTCGTTCTCAGCGAGGTCGTCAGGGGTCATGTCAACACGGTCACGTTCCGACAACAAGCGCGAAATAATCAGTTGGCAATCAAGTATGCTTTTGCGTTGCACTTCGGTGGGGTGCGCCGTTAATACAGGCGAAATCACCGCACTATTGAGGAAGGTTTGCAGCGTTTCTTTACTAATTTTTTTGTCTTCGATGCGTTGTAATGCCAGCATCAAGCTGCCATTTTTAGGCACGTCACCCGCTTTTAGATGGGCGCGATGACGACGATTTTGATGCAAGTCATCCGCGATATTGGAGAGCTGCGAGAAGTAACTAAAGGCGCGAACCACAGCCAAAGTTTCACTTGGATTCAATGCATCCAACGTCTTCTCAAGTTGAACGCGGTCACGGTCGTCTTGTGTCTTGCGAAACTGCACGGCAGCACGGCGTACATTTTCAATTAACTGATAGGATTCTTCGCCTTCTTGTTCGCGTAACGTTTCTCCCAGAATGCGACCTAGCAGGCGCACATCGTCGCGTAGTGGCAGGTCTTTACTGGAAATATCAGCTGGAGCAGAAAATAAATTCATCACGTTCTCGGCACAAAAGCACGGCGCACCTTATGTTAGAATGCGCCGACTTATTTAATAAATTTTAGGAAAATTCCGATGAGCCCAGTATCTACAACTGTACCTAAGCGTATCGTCATTGCATCACGTGAAAGCGCGCTCGCCATGTGGCAAGCCCAACATATCCGCGACAGGTTGCGTGCATTATATCCGCAAACTGAGGTCAGCATATTGGGAATGACCACTCAAGGCGACCAAATTCTGGAAGTCACGTTGTCAAAAATCGGCGGCAAAGGATTGTTTGTTAAAGAGCTGGAAACCGCGCTGGAAGATGGCAGTGCCGACTTGGCGGTTCATTCGTTGAAAGATGTACCGATGAATTTGCCAGCAGGTTTTGTTCTGGCAGCAATCGGTAAACGTGAAGACCCGCATGATGCATTTATCTCAAACAAATTTGATAACTTGGCTGCATTGCCAGCAGGCAGCGTGGTTGGAACGTCTAGCTTGCGTCGCGAAAGCCAGTTGCGCGCACGTTTCCCGCATCTAAAAATCGAACCATTGCGTGGCAACGTGCAAACGCGTTTGCGCAAGTTGGATGAAGGTCAATATGCAGCGATTATTCTGGCAGCGGCAGGGCTGAAGCGTTTGGGTTTGGGTGATCGCATACGCGGCATCATCACCAGCGAAGACAGCCTGCCAGCGGTTGGGCAAGGCGCATTGGGTATTGAGTGCCGTACTGACCGTGCAGATATTATTGCATTGTTGCAGCCCTTGCATGATGCCGACACAGCAGCGTGCGTAATGGCGGAACGCAGCATGAGCCGTGCGCTGGGTGGCAGCTGCCAAGTGCCGTTGGGCGGCTTTGCCGAAGTGACCAATGGCAGGCTGCGCATGCGCGGTTTTGTCGCAAGCCCCGATGGGCAACGCATGATGCGTGCTGAATCTATTGGTGAAATTTCCAACCCAGAAGCACTTGGAACAATCATTGCCAATGAATTGCGTGCGCAAGGTGCGGATGTGATTTTGGCTGAGTTGGCATTGTAAATTCAATACGCAAATACCCCATCTTAAAATGTCCGCCTTGACTGGACTGAACGTTGTAGTCACTCGCCCGCGCGATCAGGCAGTGTCGTTAGCGCAGCGCATCGTTCAGGAAGGCGGTCACAGCATTTTGTTTCCCCTGCTGGAAATCAGTCCAATTGCTGACCCGCTTCCGTTACATCAACTTGTTTCACATCTCGTCGAATTCAATCTCGCCATTTTTATCAGTCCCAATGCGGTCCGATATGGTATGGAAGCGATTCGAGCAGCTGGCACATTGCCAGCGGCGTTGAAAATCGCCACTGTCGGGCAAGGTAGCGCGAAAGCATTGCGCGCTCTAGGTGTGGCAGAAATTATTGCACCGCAAGACAAGTTTGATAGCGAAGCACTGTTGAAATTGCCGGAATTACAGAATGTGGCAGGTTGGCGCGTGGTGATTTTCCGTGGTGAAGCTGGGCGGGAATTGCTGGGCGATACCTTGAAGGAGCGAGGCGCAAGCGTTGAATATGCCGCATGTTATCAACGCGCCAAACCTCAGCATGATGCTGCGACTTTGCTCGCCGCCGATCCGCATATCATCACCGTGACCAGTAGCGAAGCTTTGGCGTATTTGTGGGAGATGCTCGACAAGCCAAGCAGAACGCGGCTTACAGGCCTGCCGTTATTCGTGCCTCACGAGCGTATTGCGCAAGCCGCGCAAAAGTTAGGTTGGCGTGAAGTGGTGGTGACAGCGGGCGGCGATGATGGATTTTTAGCGGGATTGATTGCGTGGAATCAAGCAAAGTCATGAACCAGCAAGCAACACCTGCGGAGCAAGACAAACCTGCCCCACCCGCCTCTGCTCAACCTGCGCCACATCAGAATGCCATCGTTAATCGTATTGCGCACATGAGCATCACGCAGATGACATTGGCAGTTATCTTGGCTGTTTTCGTTTGGCAATGGTTCGATGCGCATCAACAACTCAACAATATGCAGCAGGAGGTGACGCGTCGCTTGGCGGAAATGGCGGGAAACAATCAAGCCAGTCAGGTCATGTTGAAGCAAGTGCAGGATGCGATGCGTGAGCAATCCGCTAAGTTGGCTTTGTTAGAAGCGCGCTTCGCCGACACGCAAGATCAGCGCGTGGCGTTGGAAACTTTGTATAACGATTTGTTGGCGAACCGTGACGAAACTGCGCTGGCCGACGTTGAGCAATTATTGTTAATCGCCGCGCAGCAATTGCAATTATCAGCCAATGTAAAAGCCGCATTGATTGCCATGCAAAATGCTGATGCGCGTTTGCAGCATCTCGATAAACCCTCGTTGAATGGCTTACGCAAAGCGATCAATCAAGATTTGGATAAGCTGCGCGCCTTGCCCACTCTGGATGTGGCGGGCATCAATTTGCAAATTAATAATTTGCTACTCGCGGTGGATGGTTTGCCGTTGTCTTATCAGCAACAACGTTCAGCGAGCGTGCCCACCATACAGCCGCCAAGTAATGAATCGGCTTGGCAAAAATTGATACGTGAAATTTGGTATGAAGCCAAGCAAATGGTGCGCATTCAAAATACCGACAAGTCTGAAATTCCTTTGTTGCCGCCTAATCAGGAATTTTTCTTACGCGAAAATCTCAAGCTGCATTTAATGTCCGCACACCTCGCATTAATGTCGCGCGACGAGCAAAGCTTTAAGCAAGAATTCACTGATATGCAGCAGTGGCTGGTGCGTTATTTTGATACGGGCTCGCCGGATGGTTTGCGCATGGTGGCTGGTTTGAAGAATCTTGCTGAAGCCAGCATTAACATTGACTTGCCGGACATCAGCCCAAGTTTGCAAGCGGTGCGCAGTTATCGTTCAACGCGTGAGATTGAGGCTAAACCCAGCACTGTTTTACCGAAGAAGGTGACACGATGAAATACCTAATCTGGATACTGGTTTTGTTCGCGGCAGCAGTTGCATTGGCGACTGCTTCGCATAACTCGGCGTATGTGTTGCTGGTGTATCCGCCTTATCGTGTTGAATTGTCATTCATACTGACGGTCATTTTATTTTTTGTGGCGTTGGTGGTGTTCTATGCTTTCGTGCGTATGCTGATTGCCATCATGCAGATGCCGAATGATGTGCGTGATTTTCGCCAGCAACGCTCTAAAACTAAAATGCGTGCATCATTAGATGAAGTAATCGGCGCGTATTTCGAAGGTCGCTATGGCGCGGCCGAAAAGGCTGCCGCTCATGCGATGGAGCAAGGCGAAACCTCGGCTTTATATCCCATCATCGCCGCACGCGCTGCGCATGAATTGCACGAATATGAAAAACGAGATGCCTACCTCAACACCGTTGGCGACAAATCTATCGGTGATTCCACCATGCGTCTGATGACCAGCACAAAGTTTATGCTCGACCAAAATAACCCGCGCGAGGTGCTGAATGAATTGCAGAAGTCGGGTGGCGGTAAAGAGAAAAATAACGAGAATACGTAGGCAAGAAGAAAGCCGCACACCCTGCCATAGAATCAACTTGATTTATTTTTTTGGAGCGTAAGTAAACGCATCTGAGAAGAACGCTTCATTTGGCAACCCGCGCTGTGTGGTGAAATCACGGTGAGCCGCTTCTACTACTATCGGTGCGCCGCAGGCATACACTTCTTGCTCGGACAAGTCGCGGTAGTCATCCAGCACGGCTTGATGCACAAAGCCGGTGCGACCTTGCCAATTATCTTCCGCGATAGCATCAGAAAGTACCGGGGTAAATTTAATGCCGCTACTTTCCCAAAGTTTGGCCTTGTCCAGCATGTATAAATCTGCCAATTTGCGCGCGCCCCAGTAGAAGTGCATCGGGCGTTTTACACCGATAAATAGCGCGTGTTCGATGATGGCTTTGATCGGTGCGAATCCTGTTCCGCTGGCAACAAAAATGATGGGCTTTGCAGAATCTTCACGCAAAAAAAATGTGCCGAGCGGGCCTTTGAAGCGCAGGATGTCGCGCTCTTTCATTTGTTCAAATACATGATGGGTGAAAGCACCGCCCGAAATGTTGCGAATATGCAGCTCCAAAAACTCGTCACTGTGCGGTGCATTGGCTAATGAAAAGCTGCGCGGTTGTTGGTCTTTGAGCAGGATGTCGATGTATTGTCCGGCTAAAAATTGCAGACGTTCATTGGTCGGCAATTTGAGCGACAGCACCATCACATCGGGTGCGGGACGCTCCATTTTATGCACACGGCACGGCATAATTTTGATAGGAATATCTTTTACTGCATTCACTTCACGGCATTCCAGCGTCAAGTCGGACAAGGGTTTTGCGCAGCAGAATAGCGCCATGCCAGCTGTTTTTTCTGCTTCTGTTAAAGTGCTGTCTTGATACTTTCCATAATCTACTTGACCGCTCACCACCTTGCCTTTGCACGTCCCGCACACACCGTCGCGGCAGCTATAAGGTAGCGTGTAACCATGCTTGATAGCGGCTTCCAATATGGTTTCGTTCGCCTCGATGGGGAAGCTGTGACCACTGGGTTGTAGGTGTGTTTGGAACGTCATGATAAATTTTGTGAGTTGCGCTAAGGATGTAATTTTAACGCATAATCACACTATGAGACGCTTGTTAATTATTGGTTGCGGCGATGTTGCACTGCGCACCATTCCTTTGTTACGCGGGCATTATCGGCTGTACGCTTTGATACGCAAACCAACTTACTCCGCTAAATTGCGTGAGCTGGGCGTTACCCCGGTGATCGCCGATTTGGATAATCGCACGAGTCTTGCGCGCATTGCTGGATTGGTCGATGTGGTGTTGCACTTTGCGCCACCTGCACCGCAATCACCCACTGATACTCGTACCTGCCATCTACTCGCAGCCCTATCGACCGGCACTTTGCCCAAGCAGCTTATATACATCAGCACTAGTGGTGTGTATGGTGATTGCGCTGGCGATTACGTGAGTGAGACGCGCCCCGTTAATCCTATGAGTAATCGCGCGCAATTGCGAGTGGATGCGGAAAATCAAATTCGTGCTTGGGCAAAACACAACGGAGTACGTGCCAGTATTTTGCGTGTGCCGGGCATATATGCGCCTGACCGGCTGCCGCTAGACCGCTTGCGCGCTGGCTCGCCAGCCATCACCGTAATTGAGGATGGTTACAGCAATCACATCCATGCTGATGACTTGGCGCGCATCGTGGTTGCTACGTTACGTTATGGAAAAGCCAGCCGCGTTTATCACACCGTGGATGAGGACGAGATGAAAATGGGCGACTACTTTGATGCGGTGGCAGATGCGTTCAATTTACCGCGCCCACAGCGCTTGCCGCGTGAAGAAGTGCGGCGCGTTGTCTCGCCGATGATGTGGTCATTTATGAATGAATCGCGGCGTATGACGGATACGAGAATGAAGCAGGAGTTGAAAATTCGGTTGCTGTACCCCACAGTAGCTCATACGCTAGCAACGCCAACCGCGTAAAGAATTTTAGGAGACTTACCATGAATACCATTACCCCATTTATCCCGCGCCAGTCGCGCACTATTGAGCATCTAATTGAAGGCATTGCAACCTCAGATGGCGCGGGTGTGAAATTGACTCGCGTGCTTACGGGAAAGTTACAACAACGCCTCGATCCTTTTTTAATGCTGGATGCTTTTGGTAGCGATAATCCAGATGACTACATTGCGGGATTTCCCGATCATCCGCATCGTGGTTTTGAGACTATCACTTACATGTTGGCAGGACGGATGCGCCACCGTGATAGTGCGGGTAACGAAGGTCTATTGGAAAACGGCGGGGTGCAATGGATGACCGCCGGGCGCGGTGTGATTCACTCGGAAATCCCCGAACAAAAAGATGGGGTGATGGAAGGCTTTCAACTATGGCTCAACCTACCCGCCAGCAGAAAAATGATTGCCCCGTGGTATCGAGATATAGGCAGCGCGGAGATTCCAGAATTCGTGACCGCATCGGGTGTGAAGGTAAGAGTGATTGCGGGAAGTAGTAATGGTGTGAGCGGCGCGGTGACGCGTGAAACGACAGAGCCTGTGTACTTGGATGTGCATCTGCCAGCTGGCGCAGAATTCTCTACTACGATTCCCAATACGCACAATGCATTCATCTACGTTTATCGAGGCACAGTGCAAGTGGGCGAAACAACCGTGCCGATTAAACGCATGGGTATTTTGCACAACGCGCCAGAGGCTGATGGAATAACGATTGTAGCAACGGAAGATGCCCGTATTATCTTGGTTGCAGGCAAGCCGCTCAATGAACCTATCGTGCAATACGGCCCGTTTGTGATGAACACGCAGGCAGAAATCGAACAAGCGGTTAGTGATTTCAGAAATGGGCGATTGGCTTAAAGTCCGTTCGTCCTGAGCGTAGGCAGCTTAATCGCCGAAGTCGAAGGGTTGCGCTACTGGTTGACCGCCTGCATAATCCGCGCCGCTACACCTTAGAACGTTAATTTTACGAAAGGAAAAACCATGAGCATGATGGAAGAATTCAAAGCTTTTGCGATTAAAGGCAACGTGGTCGATATGGCGGTGGGTGTGATTATTGGCGGCGCATTCGGCAAAATTGTTTCGTCATTTGTCACCGATGTGGTGATGCCGCCGATAGGCGTTCTAGTGGGTGGGGTGGATTTCTCTAAGCTGGCGATTACCATTAAAGACGCGGTTGGCGATGCGCCTGCTGTAGTTATCAGCTACGGTAAATTTATTCAAACCATGGTTGATTTTGTGATTGTCGCAGGCGTGATTTTCATGGTGATTAAAGCACTTAACAACATGAAGAAAAAAGAAGAGGCTGCCCCCGCCGCACCTGCTGCGCCGCCAGCGCAAGAAGTTTTGCTCACGGAAATTCGCGATTTATTGAAGAAGTAATTTTGATTTGTGGTTGTTCAAAAAGTCTGCTGATGACAATTAGCAGGCTTTTTTATCGTCAGATTCAATCGTACTTTGCAGGACGTGTATTGAATCTAAGATCGCAACAAAGCGACTGCCAAACTCAGTGAGATAGTATTCAACACGGGGTGGCGTTTCTGCAAACACGCGCTTTTCAATTACACCAAAGTGCAACAGCTTACGCAGCCTTTCGTTCAGAACCTTTGCAGACAATCCATCAATCGCGTGTTCCATTTTTCCTGGACGATTTACATCTCGCCGAATCAGATCAATGACCGTGAGCGACCATTTGCAGCCGACCACGCTTTCCATCATTTGCCCGACGGTTGGATGCGCAACATCCAAAATATTTATTTCATTTTTCATCAGCAAGATAGACCAAAAAGTAAGTGGGTTACCGTTTTGTACCCGCTGTTGCATGCGGTGCGACTAGGCTACATTGACTTCTCGTTAATTACAACTTGAGGAGAACACCATGAAAACATTTTTGAAAATTAGCTTACTGGGTAGCTTGCTCACCTTGTCTGCCAACGCAATTGCACAAGATGTCCCCTACCCCAACGGATACCGTGACTGGCATCATGTGAAAAGCATGGTGATTAGCCCTGGCCATGCCTTGCATGATGCGTTTGGCGGCATTCATCACCTCTATGCGAATAAAAAAGCGCAGCGCGGTTACGCCCAAGGAAAGTTTGCCGATGGTTCGGTGATTGTGTTTGATTTGCTGGAAGCGAATGACGGCGGCAATGCCTTAGTCGAAGGCAAGCGCAAAGTGGTGGGCGTGATGCACAAAGACAGTAAGCGTTACGCGGCAACGGGTGGCTGGGGATTTGAAGGCTTCAAGGGCGATTCAAAAACTGATCGTGCGGTAGGAAAAAATTCTGCGAGCGCGTGCTTTAATTGTCACGAGCCGCAAAGCAAACATGATTATGTATTTAGTGATTTGCGTCCGTGAAATGAAAATTATGCGGCGTTACCAAGTGCTACAACTTATTGAGTTTAGTAACGCCGTGCTGCTTTAGCCGTGCGTTTTATTAAGCTGCTTGGCAATGATGTCGTGATTCAGCCACAACACCGGCCCAGCGGGATTGGATGTCTCGTGGAACATCAGCGGCCCGGTTCCTTCCAGCACTAGCGCACTTAATATGTCCGTAACCAACTCACCCCGGTTTTTATGCATATCGGTGATTGCATCCGATGTGCCTATCATTACGTCAGCTAGCTCGGCAGTGTTGTCCATCGGCCATGCGGCGAAGTTGCGGAATGTTTTCATTACGTCGCTGGCATTGTAGTGATCGATTTTTTGCAGTAAGTCTTCTAGTGTGTGGCTGTCTTGCAACACTGCACGGCAGGCTTGCCATTGGGCTTCTGCCCATGCGCCACCGTGTTCCTTTTTGAGTGCGTTGAGCAGTGGAAATAACGAGAGTTCTACACCGACAAAAATGTCCGATGAGTTGGTGCGTATCTCCGGGCAGTTATACACCGTGGCCTTAATGCCCCGCTGCCAAGCCGCTTCCGCAATGTGTTCCAAGCGCATCTTGGCATGACCTTGGGTGTAGCTGGTGTAGGTTTGCCATTGGTATTGATCGTCGATCAAAATCTCTGTGCCGTGGTAACCGTAGGCGGTGTAACGCACTTGACCGCCAGATTTTTCTAAGCGGTTGCGAATGGCTGCACTACCTTCGATAAGATGTTGAAAAGTGTTGGCGGTGACCTCATCAAAATTCATTAACAGCAGTTTGCCGAGATCGCTGTCGAGCAAGGTTTGCGAAGGCAAGAAGCGCTCCCCTCGACCTTTGTAAACGCGGTTGGCAATCGCCAAAAATACTTTCACTTTGAGTATGCCACCAGCCATGGTGTGTGCAAAAAACGCGTTGCTGCCATCGGGAATCATGCCATCTAATTGACCCATCACTTGTGCGACTGAATCTTTAAAACGCTTGATGCCAGCTGCGCGGCATTTTTCGATGTGATCCCAATCGAGCTTCTCATCTTGCCAGCCTTTGAGGGTGAAATTGGCAATCATGTCGTTAGGAGTGGGCGTACCTACTGGCGCATCCAGATCGAAGCCCGCCATCAGCGGTACGTTGATGATACGCCCTCCAAGATTAGCTTCGGCGGTGACAAGCTCTTCAGCAGTGAGTGCGCGCAAGGCGTTATTTTCATCGCGGCGACCAACTGTTACACCGATGATAGTCATGCCCGCGTTGCGCGCTTCATTGACTAAACCATTCGCATAACCTCGACCAAATAATTCACCAAATAGCACGAACACATCGCCTTTGCGGAAGATGTTGGTCTGCGGGAGATTGCGTAAAGGGATAGGTGCTTGCATAAGAGTGTTCCGTTTTATGAGTGATGCGAGTTTGACATTATGCCGCAGCGCGCTGGCTGATGCTGATGAGTTGCGCGAGCTTGGACTTTGCTGCGCCGCTGGAGATGACCTGAGAGGCCTTATTTACGCCATCTGCGAGCGAGTTAGTCAGGCCGGCAACGTAAATCGCCGCACCTGCATTTAACAACACAATGTCCCGCGCAGTGCTAGGTTGGTTGTCCAACACCGCTAGCAATATGGTTTTTGCTTCGTCTACATTGGTGACACGGATAGCGTCCAGCGATGCTTCTGGCAAACCGAAATCGGATGGCTGCACGGTGTACTCGATGATGTTGCCATCTTTCAATTCGGCGATGTTGGATGGACCGCTGATAGTGATCTCGTCCATACCATCACTGCCGTGTACTACCAATACATGACGACTACCGAGGCGTTGCAATACACGCGCTTGGATGCCAACCAAGTCGGGATGGAATACGCCCATTACCTGATTATCTGCGCCCGCAGGGTTGGTGAGTGGGCCTAGAACGTTGAAAATAGTGCGCACGCCTAACTCACGTCGCACCGGTGCAGCATGTTTCATCGCGCCGTGAAAGTTAGGCGCGAACATAAATCCGATTCCAATCTCATCAATGCTGTGTCCAACTTGTTCAGGTGTGAGATTGAGGTTCACACCTAGTGCTTCCAGCACGTCCGCCGAACCGCAGGTTGAAGATACTGAACGGCCGCCATGCTTGGCGACACGCGCCCCTGCTGCTGCTGCAACCAAGGCACTGGCAGTGGAAATGTTGAAAGTGTGTGCAGCATCGCCACCCGTACCGCAAGTGTCCACCAGATGTTCACGCTTGCTAACGGGCACTTTGCTAGAGAATTCGCGCATCACAAAAGCGGCGGCGGAAATTTCACCTATGGTTTCTTTTTTGACGCGTAAGCCAACCAAGATGCCCGCAATCTGTGCAGCCGAAACTTCGCCGCTCATGATCTGGCGCATTAACGACAACATCTCGTCGTAAAAAATCTCGCGTTGATCGATCAAACGTACCAGTGCTTGTTGCGGTGTGATCATGTTTATTTCTTTCCTTCCAGAAAATTCTTCAGCATGTCGTGCCCATGTTCGGTGAGTATGGACTCGGGATGGAACTGCACGCCATGCACCGCCAGCGTTTTGTGGCGCACACCCATGATCTCGTTGTCGTCCGTCCAAGCGGTGACTTCTAGACAATCCGGCAAAGAATCGCGCTCAATGACCAGTGAGTGATAACGCGTTGCGGTGAACGGATTGGGCAAGCCGGTAAACACGCTGTTGCTGTTGTGATGAATCAACGAGGTTTTGCCGTGCATCAGTGTTTTAGCGTGGATGATTTTGCCGCCGAATGCTTGACCGATACTTTGATGGCCGAGGCACACACCAAGCAGCGGAATTTTTCCTGCGAAATGTTTGATGGTTGCGACAGACACGCCTGCTTCATTGGGTGTGCAAGGGCCAGGCGACACCACGATATGTTGTGGATTCAAGTTTGCAATTTGTTCAACGCCGATTTCATCGTTGCGTTTTACTAAAACATCCGCACCCAGCTCGGCGAAATACTGCACCAAGTTGTAAGTGAAGGAGTCGTAGTTGTCAATCATTAACAGCATGTTGTTTCCAATCAGTGATAGGTTGGGATTATACAATCCGCACCGTTGAGCCGTAGCGCACAAGGGCAGTATCTGATGTTAGTAAGAGTAACGGCTCGGTTTGGCTTTGCGCCACCAACAATCTGTCGAAGGGATCACGATGATCTTCGAATGTTGGTAAGGTTGCAACCGCAAGCAAATGCTCATTCTTGATGTCCAGCCACTCGAATCCGCTGCGCTCGATTTGGCGAGTGAATTGAGGCAAGTCTATCTTCAGCCGCCCCATCGATATTTTGATGGCAAGCTCCCACAGTGAGGCGCGGCTGACGAATACTGCATCAGCCTCTTTGCGTACTAATTGCACGACTTCTTTGGGTAATTTTGGGTGGTTAGATTCCCACCACAGCACCAGATGTGTGTCGAGCAGAAGCTTCACGGCGCATCCATTTTGAGGCAATCGAATGCTTCATCTAGTGGAGTATCAAAATTTTCGGCGATCCAAATTTTCCCAGCCATTGCACCTGGCGCGGCGATTTTTCGTTTGGGCGCGGCATAGGGAATCAGACGAACGATAGGCGTGCCCGATTTGGCAATCACCACATCACCGCCTGATTGCACCAGCTCAAGTAATTTCGACAACTGTGTTTTGGCATCATGAATATTAACGATTTGCATGTCTGC
The DNA here is from genome assembly GCA_013141315.1 of Gallionella sp. Taxonomy (GTDB): domain Bacteria; phylum Pseudomonadota; class Gammaproteobacteria; order Burkholderiales; family Gallionellaceae; genus Gallionella. The sequence goes on from JABFRF010000197.1 coordinate 14,818, forward strand.
TCCAGATAGTTAGCTAGGAGTTAGTTTATTCAAGTTTTTACTGCGGCGCAACTTATCATACTCAAAGCCACCGCTTCGGCAACCTCAATTCCATCTACCGCCGCCGATAAAATCCCACCTGCATAACCCGCACCTTCACCTGTCGGGTACAAGCCTTTGGTGTTGATGCTCTGATAGTCATCCTTGTTGCGCTTGATGCGTATTGGCGAAGAGGTGCGTGTTTCCACGCCTGTCAACACTGCGTCGGGTAAGTCGAACCCTTTGATCTGTTTTGCAAAAGCAGGCAATGCTTCACGTATCGCGGTGATGGCGTAATCGGGCAATGCGGTAGCAAGGTCGGTGAGATGCACGCCGGGTGTGTAAGACGGCAGCACTTCGCCAAACTTTGTTGAAGCTTTGCCCGCTAAAAAATCGCCGACCAGTTGCCCCGGTGCTTGATACGTGCCGCCGCCTAATTCAAAAGCGCGTGATTCCCAGCGGCGTTGAAATTCCACACCTGCTAACGGATCGCTTGGGTAGTCCACTTCTGGGGTGATACCCACTACGATGCCCGCGTTGGCGTTGCGTTCTTTGCGGGAATACTGGCTCATGCCATTGGTCACCACA
>JABFRF010000001.1 GCA_013141315.1 Gallionella sp.
GGCAGATATTTGACCATACTTCTCTCCCGATGTGTTTGATGTGCGGTGCGACTGCGCATTGGACTCTATTGGGGGGGGGGTATGTCAAGCGGTTTGTTGTTTAGGGACGCCGCCCTCTAATCTTTGTAATCAATTAACAGCGGCGCATGATCTGAAAACCGTTGTGCTTTATAGATACCCGCTGCCTTAGCGCGTTGCGCAAAAGCTGGCGTGGCAATTTGATAATCAATGCGCCAGCCTACGTCTTTCGCCCAAGCCTGCCCGCGATTCGACCACCAAGTGTAAGCTTCCAACTCGGGATGAAGTTGGCGGAACACATCGACGAAGCCAACCTCATCAAACAGCGTAGTTAGCCACGCGCGTTCTTCTGGCAAAAATCCTGAATTCTTTTTATTGCCGCGCCAGTTTTTCAAATCAATTTCTCGGTGCGCGATGTTCCAATCGCCACACACGATGACCTCACGACCACTGGCTTTTAGTTCACGCAGCTTGGGCATGAACGCAGCTAGAAATTTGAACTTCACCGCTTGCCGCTCTTCACCACTTGAGCCAGACGGCAGATACAACGACACCACGCTGAAATCGGCAAAGTCTGCTTGCAGGTAACGTCCTTCTGCATCGAATTCTGCAATGCCCAAACCAACTACTACGTTTTTCGGTTTGGTGCGGCAATAGATGCCTACCCCGCTGTAGCCCTTCTTTTCCGCATAGTGAAAGTAGCCGTGATAGCCATGCGGAGCAAGCATTTGTTCGGTCATGTCAGCGGCTTGCGCCTTCAACTCCTGCAAGCACACAACATCAGCATCCTGCTCTGCCATCCATTCGTAGAAGCCCTTGGTTGAGGCAGAGCGGATACCGTTCAAATTGATTGAAATAATGCGCATGAAAGTTCTCAGTGAGTAAGTGATGCGCGATTATAATGGCGACCATTATCTCTACCTATTGCATTTGTTATGTCTGACTTACGACTAGATTTCATCCGCTTTGCCGTACAGCAAAAAGTGTTGTGCTTTGGCGAATTTCAAACCAAGGCGGGACGCTTGTCGCCGTATTTTTTTAATGCCGGATTATTCAATGACGGCTTATCGTTAAAAAATTTATCCGCCTTTTATGCTCAAACTATTTTGTCGTCGGGCATAAATTTCGACATGATCTTCGGCCCCGCTTACAAAGGTATTCCGCTTGGGGCAGGTGCGGCAATGGCATTAGCCGGGCTGGGGCGCAACGTGCCATTTTGTTATAACCGCAAAGAGGTGAAAGATCACGGCGAAGGGGGAATGACCGTCGGCGCAAAATTGCAAGGACGCGTACTGATTATCGATGACGTGATTTCTGCTGGCACATCGGTTCGTGAATCCATTGAGCTGATCCGTGCAGCAGGTGCCGAGCCTTGCGGCGTGGTAATTGCGTTAGATCGTATGGAGCGTGGACAAGGCGAGCTGTCTGCCGTGCAAGAAGTACAGCAAAACTACGGTATCCCTGTTATCGCCATTGCCACGCTGGACGACTTGCTCAGTTATTTGCAATCTGAAGGTGGCTTGGTGCAAAATTTAAACGCAACAAAATTATATCGAGATCAATACGGAGTAAAGCATGCAAACAACTAAGCTAATCATCGCACTCACTTTTGGAATGATGTTCAGCCTGCCCGCCTCGGCAAAGATGTACAAATGGGTAGATGACAAAGGCACGACGCATTATGGTGAGACCATTCCGCCCGAATATGCCAACAAAGATCGTGTGGAGCTGAATAAAGATGGGCGTGTAATGAAAAAAATCGGCATCCTCACCCCGGAAGAACGTCTGGCAAAAAAAGAAGCGGATGCGAAAAAATTAGAGCAGGACAAGCTGGCGCTCGACCAGAAGCGGCACGATGCCACGCTTACCAACACCTACAGCAATTCAGATGAAATAGACTTGGCGCGCAAACGCAGCCTACAGCAGATTGAGGCGCGCATCACCAGCCAGCAATCCCAACTGAAGATGGCAAACACTAATTTGACTGGCTTGCAGCAAGAAGCCGAGAAAAGAAATCTGGCAAAGAAGCCGATGCCGGAATCTTTGCAGGAAGATATTCATCAGTCGCAATCACAAGTAGCCCGATTGCAGAAAAATTTGGATACGTCTATGGCTGAAAAAGCAACCGTAGAAGCCAAGTTCGATGCGGACAAGGTGCGCTACAAAGAGTTAACTGGCAAGTAGCTTCTCAAATTGGCGGGTGGTTTGGTTGTAACCCAACAACTGTCCGCTTTCTATTTCAAAATACCAACCGTGCAATTTTAGTTTCCCTTCGGCAACGCGTTGAGCAATCCACGGGAAGGTCTGCAAATTATGTAATGACACTAGCACTGCACGTTGCTCACACGCTCGCTGTTGTTGCTCAACTCTTGCGTCTGCAAAGTCTTTGATGACGCTGGCACGCGCTGATTCAGCCAAACTCATCCAATCATCGATGTAAGAATCGGGGTTGGATGCACCGCCCGTCTTCATCAAATTCTGAATGCCGCCACAATGCGCATGCCCCAATACCACAATGTGTTCCACGCCCAAAGTGCGTACACCATATTCCAATGCGGCAGTCGTGCCGTGATGGCCGACGCGGTCTTCTGCAGGCGGCACCAAATTCGCCACATTACGTATCACGAATAAATCGCCCGGTGCACAATCGAAAATCAGTGCGGGATCGACGCGTGAATCACAGCAGCCGACGATTAAAAACTTGGGAGTTTGCCCATACTCAACCAGATGGCGATATACCGCGCCGTCGGTTGCAATATGGTTGCTACGAAAACGGGTAAACCCTTCTATGAGTTTGTTTGGACTCATGCGCCTATCAGGCGTTGCGCCGCTTCACGATATTTGTCGGTGGTTTTTTGCAGCACCTCTTGTGGAACATGAGGGGCGGGGGCACGTTTATTCCACCCCGAAGATTCCAGCCAATCCCGCACGAACTGCTTATCAAAACTGGGCGGATTGCTGCCCACTTGATATTGATCGGCAGGCCAGAAGCGCGACGAATCGGGTGTTAGTGCTTCATCAATTAAATACAGCTTGCCTGTCTCGTCAGTACCAAATTCAAACTTGGTATCGGCAATGATGATGCCTTTGGTCAAGGCGTAATTTGCTGCTTCTGTGTAGAGCGCGAGCGTGGCGTTTTTCACCTCGTTAGCGCGCGCCTCGCCCAACAACTCAACAGCCTGGGCAAACGAAATGTTCTCATCGTGTTCACCCACTGCTGCTTTAGTAGAGGGCGTAAACAAAGGCTGCGGCAACTTTTCTGCTTCGCGCAATCCTGCTGGCAACTTGATGCCGCACACTGCGCCCGTCTTCTGATAATCCTTCCACCCCGAACCCACCAAATAGCCGCGCACAATAGCCTCAATAGGCAGCGGTTTTAATTTTTTGGTGACGAATGCACGGCCTTGAACTTGATCTTGCTCATCCGCTTTTACAACAGACTCTGGCGTGATGCCGCTCAAATGATTAGGTATAACGTGCTGAAGTTTGTCGAACCAAAAATTAGAAACACGCGTGAGTACTTCTCCCTTGCCCTGAATCGGGTCGGGCAAAATCACATCAAACGCAGACAATCTATCGGTCTGCACGATCAACAAATGATTTGCATCCACCGCATACAAATCGCGCACCTTGCCACGATGCAGCAGGGGCAAGCTTTTGATGTCGGACTGCAACATGGGCGCGCTCATTGCTGCGACCCTAATACTGCGTCAAGTTCTTGCGCCAAACTTGATTCCGTTTGCGGTGCGTACAATATCTTAACTTTCTTGCCTTGCGCATCCATCAACACCAACGTTGCTCGCGTGGCCTGATTTTCAGCCATGAAAGTTTCACCTTTGGGCGTGTTATGGTCGGTCAACAAAAACGCCACTTTCGCCGAATAGCGATCGCGCAATGCGTTCATCACGTCGATCAAATCATGGCTTTGTACAGTTTGATTATCGCGCACCAGCACCACAGCGGGCTTACCTTTGCCGATAACCGACAGGTCATCACTAAAGCCTTTAGGCAGGAGGAATTTGAACGCAAACGCCATAAACAAAATGACGGTAACAATGACAACCCACTTGGTTTTGCTAGATTTATAGGCTTCCGCAATTTGGTCAGCTTCGCTCATTATTTCTCTCCTCAGTTTTCCACCCCCTCTCCCTCAATCCCTCCCCCACGCGGGGGGAGGGAAGCTTACCCCCTCTCCCTTGATGGGAGAGGGTTGGGGAGAGGGTGATAGTTTTAAGCCAGCGCTACAATCACTCTTATTGCGGACTAAAAATTACAACGCTGGCAATACCGTTGCCTTAATCGCATCCGCTTGCTGCTGACGATACGCAGTCAATTTTGTCGCCAATGTCGCATCATTCAACGCCAACATCGCCACTGCAAACAGCCCCGCATTCGCCGCACCCGCTTCACCAATCGCAAACGTGGCAACAGGAATCCCCTTGGGCATTTGCACGATGGACAACAGCGAATCCATACCCTTGAGATATTTGGAAGGAATCGGCACACCCAAAACTGGCAGCGTGGTTTTACCCGCAATCACGCCCGCCAAATGCGCCGCACCACCTGCGCCTGCGATGAAACACTGCACGCCTTGCGCAGTCATTTCTTTGATGTAGTCAAACAACAAATCAGGCGAACGATGCGCGGAAATTACCCGCGCATCGAATGCCACACCAAAGTCCTGCAAGGCACGCGCAGACTGCTGCATGACTTCCCAGTCGTTGGCACTACCCATGATGATGGATACCAGCGGCTTTGCACTCATAATTATTTTCCTTTGTGATAACCGACTACGCGGTCAACTTCGTTCTTGGAACCCAAGATGACCGGCACGCGCTGATGCAAACCGGTAGGCTGCAATTCCATGATGCGCTCGCGTCCGGTAGAGCATACGCCACCCGCTTGTTCAACGATGAACGACATGGGGTTGGCTTCATACAACAGACGCAGCTTGCCCGCTTTGCCGACTTCTTTGGTGTCGAACGGATACATAAAGATACCGCCGCGAGTCAGGATACGGTGTACTTCTGCAACCATGGAAGCAACCCAACGCATATTGAAGTTCTTCTCACGACCGCCATCTTTGCCTTTTACGCACTCTTCAACGTAACGCTGGACTGGTTCTTCCCAATAGCGACGGTTGGACATGTTGATTGCGAACTCTTGGGTATCGGCAGGAATTTGCATATTCGGATGCGTCAGGAAGAAATCGCCCACGTCGCGATCCAATGTGAAACCGTTCACACCGTGACCAGTAGTGATGACCATCATGGTATTCGGGCCGTACAGCGCATAACCGGCGCACACTTGCTTAGTACCGGGCTGCAAGAAATCCACCGCCTTAGGATCCGTCACGCCTTCCGGGCAACGCAAGATTGAGAAGATGGTGCCGACCGAAATGTTCACATCAATGTTGGAAGAGCCGTCCAATGGATCGAAAGTGATCAGGTATTTGCCGCGTGGATATTGCTTAGGAATCTCGTAGATGTCATCCATTTCTTCAGATGCCATACCAGCCAAGTGACCGCTCCACTCGTTCGCCTTGATGAACACTTCGTTGGTGATGATGTCGAGCTTCTTTTGTGTCTCGCCCTGGATGTTCTCGCTACCCGCGCTGCCCAGCACGCCAATCAGCGCGCCTTTGTTTACGTCATGTGCGATCTGCTTGCAAGCAGAGATGACATCGCTCAGCAGGCCGGTAAAATCACCGCTGGCGTTAGGAATTTGGCGTTGTTCTTCGATGATGAATTGGATAAGGCTCTTGCTCATGCTATTTCTCCTCGGTTATTTATAAAATGTTCAATGTTCAGCCTGTAATTTTACCGCTTTTCTGCCCCACGCTCTACGGCTATTTAAAATATAGCCACAGTTAACCCCGACAACCCCAATGAATATGCCGTTTATCTGCACAATTTACCCTCTAGTCAGCTAACCCTAGCGATTTTTAAAAGTGCGCCATACCATGCGCCGCAATGAGTTAACTGAGGCATGCCATGAAACACGCAAACGGATTTTCTTTAGTCGAATTGATGGTGGTGGTCGCGATCGTGGGCATTTTGTCGTCCATCGCGGTTCCGGCTTATAGCGAATATGTACAGCGTGGTCAATTAGTCGAAGGGGTGAATGCTTTGGCGACGGGTCGCATCCAAATGGAGCAGTTTTTTCAAGATAACCGCCGCTACGATCTTGCTGGTTCCCCCTGCCCTGCCAACACCGCACATTTTACTTATGTCTGCAATAACTTGACACAAACCACCTATCGGATCACCGCAACGGGAGCGGGTAGCATCGCCGGGTTTAGTTACAACATCAATCAGGCCAATGTCAAAACTTCCGCTACCCCTTGGGGCAACGGCGCAACCTGCTGGATCATGAGGCGAGGCGACGCATGTTAAATGCCTCGCCATCCATGAACTCCTCCGGCTTCTCATTGATAGAGCTGCTGATAGGCATTGCTATTTTCGGCATCGCCATGAGCTTTGGCATGTCCAGTTTTAGTGTGTGGACGCAAAATTCACAAATACGCACGGCGGCAGAATCCATCCAAAATGGCTTGCAACGCGCACGGGGCGAAGCGGTGCAACTCAACACCAATGTGGCTTTTATCTTGGGCGCCAATTCCGATTGGTCAGTGAATGCGATTGCCGCCAATGGCACACCGATCAACCCTGCCATTGATTCCAGGTCGAGTAACGAAGGCTCACGAAATGTGACGCGCAATGTGACTCCCGGCGGCGCAACCATGGTTACCTTCAACAGCTTGGGTACGATAGGCGTGAGGAACAATCCACCGTTCAATGTAGATGGCAGCGCACCCATACGACAAATTTTGCTGGACTCCGCCGTGCTGTCAGCTGCAGATAGCCGTGAGTTGCGAGTTTGGATCGGCAACGCTGCCGGGGTGGGTGGCAGCATCAAGATATGTGACCCCAATTTAGCGGCGGTATGCCCATGAGAACCTGCAACATAAAACATCAGACGCATTCCCATCAGGCAGCCCAACAAGGTATCGTATTGTTAGAGGCACTGATAGCCGTGCTACTTTTTTCGATGGGGGTGTTGGCCTTGGTGGGCTTGCAAGCCGCCATGATGAAAAACAACGCCGACTCAAAAGTGCGCTCTGATGCCAGCTATCTTGCCCAACAGATCATCGGACAGATGTGGACAAACCCGACCAATATCGCCGCTTTCGCGGTGACTAACGGCAACATCCCCACCCTGCCCAATGGCACACAGACCATTGCCATAGTTGGCACCAACCCCGCCGCAGTCACGATTACGCTCCGCTGGACAGAGCCGGGACAAGAGCCACACAGTTTCATCACCACCGCCAACATTTCGCCTTAACCACATCATGACTTTATCCCACTCTCTTTCTGCGCGTCGTCAAACCGGATTCAGCTTGGTAGAAATACTGGTCGGGTTGGTGATTGGCTTGCTGGCCACCTTGGTCATCATGCAAGTATTTTCGGTGTTCGAAGGGCAAAAGCGCACCACCACAGGCACAGCCGATGCGCAGACCAATGGCAGCATCGCGTTGCACACCATCATCAACGAGCTCCCTTCAGCCGGGTTTGACCTGCTGCCGATAGGCTTCAGCGGAACTCCCGATGCGGTGATCGATTGCGCACCGCCCATTATCTCTGCCGCAGCTACCGCTGCCGGTGTGACCAGCATGTCACCCGTTGTCATCACCGATGGTGGCGCAGGCAGCGACAGCATCACCATCAACTTCGGCTCTTCAGATAATGGCGGCATCCCGATTACCATGGGTACTTTTTTTGCGGGCAATGTAAACGTTAACTTTAATCAAGGTTGCCAAGTCGGCATTGCTGTTACCGTTCCCGGTACTAGTGGCAATGCTGCTTGCGATGTTGTCACCGTGACCAACGTGCCGCCAGCTGTCCCTGCTGTTGCGCCCGGAGCGCCACCATTGGTGAGTGACGTCATTACACTGGGCAACACCGCCGGTTTGAATATGAATGGCGATTTGGTTTGTTTGGGTCAGTGGAATCAGGTTACCTATAGCGTCACCGCGAACAATAATAATTTTTATTTGGTAAGAGGGGTGATTGGCGCAACGCCACCCGCACCCTTAATCATAGCCCCCACCCCGGTAGTCTCCGACATCGTCAACCTCCAAGCACAGTATGGTGTGGCGGCGGCCAACTTACCTGTGGCCGACCCCAATTTCAATCAGATCACGCAATGGGTAGATGCCTCGGGTGCAACATGGGGGCCAGCCATGACCACCGCCAATCGTAACCGTATCAAGGCGATCCGCCTTGCGGTGATAGCGCGCAACGGCTTGCTGGAAAAAACCGATGTCAGCACAGCGTGCAGCTCAACCAATAGTGCTGGCCCGACGGGTGTGTGCGCCTGGGAAGGCACCGCTGCCTCACCCGCCCCCACCGTCGATTTGAGTGCTGATGCCAATTGGAAGCAATATCGCTATCGCGTATTTGAAACCATCGTACCGCTACGCACCATGCTGTGGTCACGGAGTACCTTATGATGAAATCACGTTCAACGGCTCGCCCTGCCCTCGGTCGCGCCAAGCAGCGCGGGGTGGTGTTATTTTTCGCGCTGATTGCTTTGGTGGTGATGTCGCTCGCTGCGGTTGCCTTGATCCGCTCCGTTGATACCAGCACCATGATTGCGGGTAACTTGGCCTTTAGACAGTCGGCAGTTAGCTCGGCGGATGCGGGTGCAGAAACCGCTATACGCTGGTTAGCCGCATCACAAACAAACATGAATCCACGCTGGGATCTGAAGGCTACGCCACCGCTAACCGGAAACGTATTCAATGATCCCACTTACGCTTTTAATAACCCGGCGCTGGGGTATTTCACAACGTTTCGTGCAAATAACCAAGATTTTACCAATGGCACATTTGATTGGTCCAACAACAGCGTGCTGGTTCTCCCAGACCCGGATGTCAGCGGTAACACAGTGCGTTATGTTATAGAGCGCATGTGTCGCTTAAACGTCAATAGTGTCTTGCCAACTGCTTACGATTGCATGCTGACCCAACCCAATGCCAATGGCGGAGCTGCTGCTGTTAAGCTACCTGGCACAGTATGTTTTGGTCCTGGCTGCCCACTGCAAGGACAGGCTACCCAATTTCGCATTACCGTCCGGGTCACCGGCCCGAAAAATACCGTTAGTTACATCCAGACATTTGTCTATTAGGAGGTCATCATGAAACATTACTCACCTACCCGTATTGCCCGCCAATTACTCAGCTGCTTGTTCGGTATTGGCTTGATGACTTCATTGCCTACCTTGGCAGCCAACGTAGCATTGTCCAACTCGCCGCTGGTCACCTCCGCCGCGCTGACGGTCGCACCCAATTTAATGTTGATGCTGGATGACTCGGGCAGTATGGATTGGGACTACATGCCGGACAATGCAAAAAACTTTGCCGGTAAATTTGGCTACAACAGCAACCAATGCAACGGGGTTTATTACGATCCGAACACTACTTACGCGCCCCCGATCAAAGCGGATGGCACCAGCTATCCGAACGCAGGTTATCCGATCGCACAAAACGATGGTTATGACAATGCTTCAGGCAACACCAACCTTAACACTGGCTTTAAGGGCGGTAGTGGCACCGGTGCCAGCGGCATTAACCTCACCCCCGGGCCGGCTTTTTACTATACTTACTCGGGTACTCTGACCAGTAGCAAGCAAAAAGATTACTTCAATACTGCCAGCCCGTTTTATGCGGAATGCAACACCGGCTCTGTGCCATCCAGCGCCGGCAATGGCACATTTACCAAAGTTCTCGTCAGCAGTTTGACAGCAGCTCAACAAACTAACTTTGCCAATTGGTTCAGTTATTACAGCACCCGCATGTTGATGATGAAAACCGGCGTCGGTGCCGCATTCAGCACCATGAATAGCCGCTTCCGCATTGGTTATATGTCGATGAACAATAACACCGGCAGCGATATCGTGGACATTGCGCCGTTTAGCTCGGCACAAAAATCGGCTTGGTACACGAAGCTGTATAGCGCCAATCCGGGGCAATCGACCCCATTGCGTCAAGCCCTGTCCCAAGTGGGGCAGCTGTATGCCAATAAATACGTGCCTGTCAAACAGTACGTTTCGACCTTTAATGTGACAGCGGGCGGTACCGGAGCAGGGGGTTCAGTCACCAGCATTAAAGTACCCGGCGGCGGGGTTGAGTTATTCCCTGCAGGAAGCACTGGCACCGTTGCCAGCACTTCGACCAGCACCATCGCCAAGAATATAGCGGGCGAGATCAATGCCAATACCACCAGCCCTTATGATGCCACCGCTACAGGCAGCACCGTTAAAATTACGGGTCCCGTCACGGCAAATGGCGTGATGCCCACCATTCTCTTGACTGGCGGCATGGCCATTAGCACCCCGACCGCGTTTACCTTGGTGACTAGTCCGGCAGCAAAACTTAACGGCATTACCCCCAATGACCCGATCGAATATTCCTGCCAAAAGAATTTCGTGATCCTCTCTACCGATGGTTATTGGAACGGCAATGCCGGTTACCAACTGGATGGCAGTGCGATTGGCAACCAAGACGCACTTGCGCCCAGGTCGCCGCTACCGATGTATGACGGCACAATCGTGAACAAATCTACAGCGCAAATCCGTGAAACACAAACGCGAGTGGCAAAGAGCACCAGCCAGATCGTGCAAGCGCAACGCCAGACCAGCCAGCTACAAAAAACGACTACCGCCTTGCGGAGCTCAACCTACCCGCTGACCAGCTCGACTACACCGTTAAATAAATCCGCTTGGACGCTGCAATCGCAAACCCGCAACTTGCAAATCCAAATTGGTCAGCTGCAAAAAGCCACCTCGACCAACTCTGGCACCACTTATTCGGCGTGGGTAAACGTCGTATCGCCAGCAACCTGCAAGTGGGTAACTACAGGAACTAACCGCACCAAATGCCAATACGCTGCTTTGTCAGCCTGGACCAATGTAGCAACCGGTAATACTTGCGCAACGTTTGCGGCTCAAACAACTACCACCAACGGAACGGTTTGGAGTGGGGATGTAACCAATTGCCAATACACCCTGAATGCTGCCGTCCCTGCTGCCAACTGTACTTACCAAAACCCAACACCAGCCACACCTTTTACCGTCGTGACTGCTACCACCTGCTCTTACGCCGTTACTCCTGTGCCGACCAATAACGTGACTACCTGTACGACCGTGGCTAGAACCGCCACCACTGCCAACGGCACGCCGTATGCCAATAACGCTGCGGACTGCACCTATGCAACCACACCCACTGTCAACACGGCTGCTACGGCTTGCACGATTGTGACGCAATCGACTGGTGCAACAAAAACCGGGCCGGCAGTAAGTTGCAGCTATGGCTCGGCGGTGGTTAATTCGTCTGCCACATCTTGCACCAATAACCCCAGAACAACCGCGACAGCCAATGGCACGCCTTACAATGCTTCGGCTGTTGAATGTGCCTATTTGACGCCGGTCACAGTCAATGCCACAACCTGTACGCCCGCACCACTTTCTACCGGTGCGGGAGCTTGGAGCGGCCCGGCTGTCAGTTGTGCTTATACCCCTTGGTCTGGCTGGACTAGCGTCACCGCTTGCACGCCCGCAGCGCAAGATACCAGCACCTATAACATGGCTGCTACCGCAGGGGTTGCGTCACAATGCCAACAAATTCCGGTGAGTGCTTGCGCGGGTGGCACGACTTGTACCTATAACAACACAGGCAGTTCGACCACTTACGCCACATCTTGCACAGCGGGCAGTAGTGGCGCGCCCGACTACATCACCACCACCTGCTACCCGACCACGCTGGCAACGAATGTTCCCGTACCGTCTTGTGGTGGACCGGCTGCTGCACCTGACTACATTAACCATACTTGCACCACTAGCACCACAGGCCCAACACCTGTTGGCTCTTGCACTGCGCAGTCTGCAACCTTGGCTAATAACTACACTTCGACCTCTTGTTCAGCTGGCACTGGCGGTACATCAGACACCTTGGCTGACACCTCGATGTATTATTACCAAACCGATTTACGCGATGCTTCATTGAACAATTGCACGGGCATACTCGGTGCGGCGGGGGGCGATGTGTGCGAGAACAACGTTCACATCAGTGGTATCGACACCAATGAGAAACAGCATTTGACTACCTTTACGCTGGGCTTAGGCGCACGCGGCAAAATGGCGTTCTCATCGACGTATTTGGATGACACCAGCGGTGATTTTTTCGACATTAAAAATGGTACTACCGCCGCACCGCCTGCTATTTGCTCTTGGCAAACCAGTGGTGCTTGTAACTGGCCCGACCCGGCTGGTGGTGGCGGACCCACCGCTATTGATGACTTGTGGCATGCGGCCATCAATGGTCGTGGCACTTACTTTAACGCTACCGACCCCAAGTCACTCTCCGTAGGCTTGTCTACCGCACTAAAGAGTATCGATCAGGCAACGGGTGCAGCAGCAGCAGCAGCGACCAGTACGCTTAACCCCGTGTCTGACAATAACTTTGCTTATGTGGCGAGCTACACGACCGTGAAATGGTCAGGCAACTTGGAGCAACGCGACATCAATACTGCCACGGGTGCAATTAGCGAAACGGCTGGCTGGTGCGTAGAAAACGTTTCACAATCCACTTGTGCCGCCCCGCACGCTCTTGTTCAGGAAACGGTCAATAGCAGTACCATTTACTACTGCTCTGGTGCGGCGACCGATGTGAACGGCGACACGGTAATCGATAATCTTGATTGCACTGCCCCCGATGTGTTTTTTGATAATGGCACCACCAAGGTATGCCGCACCGAGATACAAAACTCTTGTCTCGGTACAATGCCCAGCTTGGTAGCGGCTAATACCGATACGCGTAAAATCTACACCAGCAACGGTACTACGCGCGTCTCTTTTGATTCAGCTAATGTTAGCGCGGCCACGTACTTTTCGCCTGTGACACTTGCCGGTCTGACTCAATGGCCTGCACTAACCGTCCCGCAAAAAGCTGCGGCTTCCACCAATATGGTCAATTTCTTGCGCGGGCAAAATGCCTACGAAGAAAATCGCACCAGCTATGTCGATGCCTTGGGCAATACCATTCATGGTGTAGCCGATTGGATATATCGTTATCGAGATACAACATTAGGCGATGCTTTGGAGTCGGAACCTTCGTTTATCGGCAAACCTAACTTTAACTATCTTGATGCGGGTTATGCAGCTTATTCGGTCGCACAAACCAATCGTCCCGGTCTGGTATTCATCGGCACAAATGATGGTATGTTGCACGCATTCCATGCCAAAGACCAGGTTGCACCTGCTACGGGTACGAAGTGTGTGGTGGGGGGCGGCACGTATTGCGGCGGTGAAGAAGCTTGGGCTTATGTACCCAAAATTGTGATCCCAAATATGTGGAAACTGGCCGATACCAACTACGGCACCAAACACGTTAACTTCATCAATGGCTCGGTAACCGTTTCGGATATTTGTGATGGCACCCCGACTCAATGCGCCAATCCATCAACAGCAGTTTGGAAAACCATTTTGGTTGGCGGCTTGAATGGTGGGGGACGTGGTTACTATGCCTTAGATGTGACCGACCCGACTGATCCGGCTTACCCCAAAGTGCTGTGGGAATTTACCCCTGCGCAAAGTGCCAACCTAGGCTATAGCTATGGCCGCCCCATCATCACCAAAAAACAGGATGGCACTTGGGTAGTGTTGGTGACTTCCGGCTATGACAATGGCAGCCTTGGCCCTGACGGTACGGCTTACGCCACAGGTGGCAATGGTCAGGGCTATTTGTATGTCCTTAAAGCAGGGGACGGATCAATCATCGATGCAATAGGCACTGGTGTGGGCGATGCTGCAACACCAAGTGGTTTGGCCAAGTTTGACGCCTATGCCGACAATGCTTATAGCAATCAAGCGGGCTTTGTATATGGTGGTGATTTGCAGGGCAATCTGTGGCGCTTCGATATCAATTCACCCACTGTAACTAACAAGAACCCTTTCAAGTTAGCAAAGCTTTATTCGGATGCGGGTGGCTCACAACCCCAACCAATTGGTACTGCACCAACCTTGAGCAAGGTTAACGGTCAGCGCGTGATATTTATTGGCACAGGTCAATATTTGGCTCCAGCCGATTTGGGCAATACACAATTACAAAGCCTGTACGCGATCAAGGATGACCAAAATAGCACTGCACCGGTGACTTTGGATAATCCTCGCTCCTCTGCCAATATCAAGTCATCCGCTAGCCAAACTGGCAGAATGGTGCAGCAAACCATGACGGGCTTGAATGGTATTCGTACCAATAATAATCCGAGTGCGGTAGATTTTGGCGTGGATCGTGGCTGGTTTGTTGATTTCCCCGATGCCGGAGAGCGTGTCAACATCCCATCTACTCTTGTTCAAGGGGTGTTGGTGGTACCAACGATTGTGCCTTCAAACTCTATCTGCTCCCCTGGCGGATATGGCTGGGTGAATTTCTTTGATTACTTGACTGGCGGCTCTATCTACACCGTAGATAAAATTGTCGGGCAGCGAACTGACTCAACGATAGTAGGAACTAACGTGTTGTATATCAACCAAATCCCTATCATCGAGATTGTGACTTCCAGCAATCCGACTCCAACTATCCCTAAATATAATGGCACCATAAATGGAACATTGCCAGGAGAGAGTCCGGGAATATCTTCAATCAGTCATGGCGCGTTAATTACGCCAGCCCCTTCGGAAATTCCGCCCGGCGCTTATGGAAGCAATAATGGTGTGACATCTGGCATCCTTACCGGAAACGGTAGTGGCAACGGCACAGGCACCCGACAAATCTGGCGAGAGCTAATGCCATAAACCCTATCACGCTCATTCACTTTACCCCCCGTTCTCGGGGGGTTTTTATGCCCATAACGTAAGTGGGTTTGGCACAAAATAAGTCTGACATGATCAAGGCGCTCTGCTATTGATTCAGCCTGAATTGAACGCGCTTTCCATTCTGTTGCTCCGGCTCAAACTATCGGCGACTCGGTTGCTCCCTCTCCTGTCAAAGAAGAACCAGTGACTTGCCCGCTTGCAGGGCTATTCGAATTGTTAAACCGATATTTTCCATTGGCACCAAATTTCTAATGGAAGCCATTAGAACATCTGATTGATTTTGTTTGAGTTTAGGTTATTTTTAGCTAGAATTTACGCATCGCGATTTAAGTGCAGAGGAAA
>JABFRF010000045.1 GCA_013141315.1 Gallionella sp.
GCCGTCATACACGATGCGTTCAGGCTCAACAATTTCATGGAACATGCCACGACAGGGATAGCTAGTACCATCGGGCGCACACAGAGTTAAATCAAAAAGACCACCTGCGCGCAAATCCAGGGTGCAGGGTTTTCCCGTAAAGCCATTTGGCCCCCACCATTGCTCGATGTGTTTTGGGTCGGTCCACGCTTGCCACACCAAGGCACGCGGCGCATCGAAAGTGCGCGTGATCGTGAGTTCATTGTTGGTCGTCATGCTTATCCTTTCAGTAGCTTGCCAGCTCGAATCAGATGAATTTTTCATCATTGAAGTTTGTAAAAACATATCCTACTCCCGCATTACCTAATTTCCCTCACCCTTAGTCCCTCTCCCGAAGGGAGAGGGATACAAAGCCCTTCTCCCTCCGGGAGAAGGGTGGGGATGAGGGAGGGGTCATGTGTTAAGGAAACCTCATTGCTTCCATCCAAATGTTCGGCTCAAGTGCAAACACGGCAAGCGTTACTTGCCACGTTTCGGATCATTCACCCATCCCTCATCTTTGAACACCGCCCAGATCGCCATCGAGTGACCGTGACCGAGGTCGTATTCTTGTTTGAGCCACGCTACCAAATCGCCCGCCTTGATGTCTTTGCTGAAGATGCCCGCCTTAATTGCGTGCGCCTTGAGTTGCTCCGGTGTCTTGCCAGTCTTGGCGCGTATGTTGTCGATGTATGCTTGAAATGACATAACCTCATCCTCATAGGAAAAAATCACAATTTACTGATTGAAGATTGTTTGTTAATCCAACGCCTGCTCAAGAAACCATTTCTTACGTTGCCAATCTTTTCATCATCAACCCCCTCGCCCCTTCTGGGAGAGGGTTGGGGAGAGGGGTAAATTTGAATGTTTCACCCTCTCCCTAGCCCTCTCCCCTCAAGGGAGAGGGGAAGTTCGAATCGCTGATAATTCAGGTCTAACCAATAGCATTATTGGCTTCGTTTTACTTCGTAGTGCAGACACACCACACCCGACGCAAAAATATTGCTTTTCACCAACTTGAGTGCGGTTCTGTCCTTGATGTTTTTGAATAAGGGAATGCCCCGCCCCAACAAAATTGGATTAACGAATAACCAATATTCGTCGATGAGGTTTTCCGCCATCAGCGCATGAGTGGCTGAAGGGCTGCCAAACACCAATATTTCGCTACCCATACCTTGCTTCAGCTTGGCAATTTCGTCAGTTAAATTACTGCTAATGATTTTTGTATTGGCGTGATTTTTCTCTGGCAGGGTTTTCGACAACACAATTTTGCGAGCATTTTTATACCAGCGCGAATGATCGATTTCGTGTTGAGTCGGATTGGGCTTATCTGCTGCGGTCGGCCAATACGACTCCATCATCTGGTAAGTAACGCGCCCATACAAGGCGGTATCGGTCTGCTGTATCCTTTGCTCCACATACGCAAATAAATCGTCGCTAATGCTTATCCAGCCTAGGCTGTGCATACCCTCATCGGTGGAAGCGACAAAGCCATCTAGCGACACATGTACAAACGAAACGATTTTTCTCATGATTTTCTCCTTGATTAAATTTTTGATAAATAGCCTGAAAGGCGCGCTAATGTTTGATTTCCGCCTTCAATCGCACCATGTTTTTCAATCACCATGTTGCGTTCTTCCGCAGTAGAGAAAAGCAGATGTATTGTTACTTTGGTCTGCTTGCCCACCACCTCGAATGTCCACGTTGCATCAAAATTCGCATTGGCGTCCCCTTTGCGCTTGCCACCATTGGATAACTCAATACGCTCAGGTTTAACGATTACGGTGTATACACTTTTATTGGGATAGTTCGTGCCGTCTGGCCCGTGCATAATGTGTGACCATTCGCCGCCCACGCGAAAATCCATTTTCTCCAGCGTGTTGGTAAAATCATTCGGCCCCCACCAATGCACGACATGCTCAGGGTTGGTCATCGCCTCCCATACCAGTTCGCGCGGCGCATCAATCAATCGGGTGATGACTATTTCGCGGTCGCTGGTATCAGTATTGTTCACGGCATCATTTTTTCTTTCTTGCACTTTTCTTCTCCTCAGCTTGAAGTTTTTTAAGATAGGCATCCAGACGATTCAGGCTTTGCTCCCAGTGATGTCGATACTGTTCGATAAATGCAGCCGCCTCCTGCAACGGCGCAGCATTAAGTTGGCAGGGTCGCCATTGCGCTTGACGACCTTGCGTTACCAGCCCCGCACGCTGCAAAACTTTGAGATGCTTGGTGATAGCGGGCGCGCTCATCTCGAACGGCGCTGCAATTTCGGCAACCGAAGTCTCGCCTAAAGTAAGCCTTGCAAGAATGGCGCGACGCGTGGGATCGGCAAGTGCCGAGAAAGTCGCACTGAGTTGATCGGAGGGCATGTTGACAACCTCACCTTGTAATTAACCATTTGGTAAATTACAACTGCATCATGAATTTGTCAAGTTACCAAACCAAGCTACATGTCATCTGCTAAACGTGTCCGGGTAGTGATCCCTGCGGGTTCGCAGGCTCAGTATGTGATGTGAAGATGTTATCGGTTTGAGAGAAATAAGAAGACGGTGTGACCCGGAGTGAGTGAGATACTTGCTTTGGGTGGCAAGCATAATCATGGCGTGCAGTTTATGCGCGCAACCCTGATATCCACTTGCTATATAGTCGATGCGCCACTTTGTTCAACCGTGGCAATTTAGCTTCAATCTGCTGCTGAATACTGTCCACGGATTGCACAGCCAGACCATCCTTACTTGCTTCAAGTTCATCGATACCCTCTATGCACCAACTTGCAATCATCGCAGCAGTCATTTCCGGATGACATTGCAGCGCAAGATGTTTGCCAATCGCAAAAGCCTGATTGGTACAGTATGTGCTGGATAGTAGGTGAATCGCGCCTTGCGGCAGGGTGAAGGTTTCGCCATGCCAGTGGAATGCTTGAAAACTTTGAATATCACCGAACCAGTTGCGCGCAATATCGTTATTGGAAACTTGCACTTCGCCCCAACCAATCTCCTTGATAGGATTGGC
>JABFRF010000077.1 GCA_013141315.1 Gallionella sp.
CCATTAATAATTTAGAAATTTTCTACGACTCACTGCACACCCAAACGCCCTATGTTTAGCGAAAGAACGCTTGCGGCATCGGTACTGTATCTACGTTTAAAAAATCACGCAACAATTTTCTTGGAAAAGTTTGTGGAAATTACAACACACTCGAAATTATTTTTTCACCCGCGAACAGTTGCTCGACTGTTTCGCGTTCACGCACCAGATGCACTTCACTACCATCGACCATCACCTCAGCTGCACGACCACGCGTGTTGTAATTTGAACTCATGCTCATGCCATATGCACCTGCGGAAAGCACAGCCAACAAGGATTGCGGAGCGATAGACAATTCTCGTGCACGCCCAATGAAGTCACCCGTTTCACAAATTGGCCCGACGATTTCGTAAGTTTGTATCGCATTTTTTTCACGCGATACAGGAAAAATTTCATGGTACGCATCATACAAAGCCGGACGCATTAGGTCGTTCATCGCCGCATCAACAATCGCAAAGTTTTTTTCTTCGCCATGCTTTAAATATTCAACTTTAGTCAAAAGCACGCCAGCATTTCCAACTAGCACGCGACCAGGTTCAAGAATTAGCTTCTCAGTTCGTCCGCGCAAGCCACTCAAAATCGCAGCCACATAATCCGCAATTGCGGGTGGTGTTTCGTCGTCATAACGAATTCCCAAACCACCGCCCAAGTCTAAATGTTCAAGATGAATTCCTTCCACTGCTAACGCCTCAACTAACACTAAAACTTTTTCTATCGCAGCGATGAAAGGGCTGGTCTCAGTGAGCTGAGAACCAATGTGGCAGTCCATTCCCGTGATGTGCAAATTCTTCATATCACGTGCTTGGCGATATAGCGCAATCGCTTCGGTGTAAGCCACACCGAATTTATTTTGCTTCAATCCAGTGGATATATATGGATGCGTTTTTGCATCCACATCAGGATTCACGCGCAAACTAATCGCCGCAACTTTACCCATGCTGCCAGCGACTTCATTCAATCTATCCAACTCAGCGGATGATTCGACGTTAAAGCACAAAATGTTTGCGTCCAGCGCCATGCGCATTTCCGCAATGGTTTTACCGACCCCGGAAAATACCACCTTGCGTGCATCACCGCCCGCCGCCAACACGCGCTTTAATTCACCGCCTGAAACAATATCGAAGCCCGCACCCATCCGTGCAAACACATTCAAAATCGCCAAATTGGAATTGGCTTTTACCGCATAGCAAATTAAGTGCTCTTTGCCTTGCAACGCATCTTTGAATTGGTTCATGCCATCCGTCAAAGCGGCGCGCGAATACACATAGCAAGGTGTACCAAATTTTTCAGCGATGTCTGCCAACGGCACTTGCTCAGCATGCAGCGCCTCATTTTTATAGTGAAAGTAATTGTTCATCATTATTTTGCGGGTTGAGTAGAAGGAGGGGTGGATTGTGCTTTTGCTATCGGCAAAGTAAGCGGCCCTTTATGACCACACGCTTGCAACAGAAAGAGCAAAGCGATACTTAAATAAAATTTATGACGCATGATGTCACCTAAGAGTTTTTGAGATTATAAAGCGACTGATGGCGCTATAACGCTATGGATTTTAGCTCTGCGCGACGCAACAAATAATCTGGGCAAACACTTTCAACTTCTTGCCAGAACGCGGCGGAGTGATTCATTTCACGCAAGTGCGCCAACTCATGTACCACCACATAATCAATCAAGTGCAACGGCAATTTGATGAGCTGTAAATTCAAATGCACTGTGCCGCGTGCCGTGCAACAACCCCACTGAGTTTTTGCATTGGATAACTTAACGGTGCGAGGCGATACGTTGAGCAATGGCGCGTAATGGTCAACGCGCTGTTTTAATAAGGGCAAGGCCTCCTGTTGATACCAACGTGTAACAGCTTGCTCAATTTTTTTAGGCTCGTTGCCATTTCTCACAAACACCCACAACTCATTTTTTCGCAATTGTGCGGGGGCAGAAAATAAACTAATCTCTACTCGCAACGTAAGCTGCTCACCCAAATAATCCAACGATTCGCCATTTATCCACTGCACTTCATCAGGCGCACGCGCTTGCCAACCATCTAATTTTTCAACCACCCACTGCGCTTTTTCTTGCAGCACAGTATCTAGCCATTTTTCCGATGCACGCAACGGCATACTCACGGTTAGCCCACGATGGTCGATGCGCAGACCGATGCTGCGGCGTTTGCTGCTGCGCTTTAAGGTGTAGATAATTTGTTTGCCGGCGAGGCTGGTTGCTCGCTGTTCAACGGCAGGTTTAGTAACTAGATTGCGTAGCTTCTCTAACATCAAAAAACACCAATCCAATCCGTTCGTGGTGAGCTTGTCGAACCATCAACGGATTGATGTTGCAGATACCGATCACCCTTCGACAAGCTGATATAACTACTAGCCATTCGAATAGGCTGCCCAACCACACCAGCCAAGTCGCTGGTTATCAGGGCGAACGGATATTTTTTAATGCTCAAGTAACTGAATCTCATTCTCGATCCACGCTTCCACTTTGGCATTGATCTCATCCGCCTTCAAGCCCTTCGTTTCTATCGGTGCGCCTATGCTCATGGTAATCACGCCGGGATGTTTACTGAACGCATTACGCCCCCACAATCGTCCAGCGTTATGCGCCACAGGTATCACAGGTACACCGCTACTCGCCGCAAGCATCGCTCCGCCAATTTTGTACTTGCCGCGTTGGCCGTAAGGAATACGCGTACCTTCTGGAAAAATTACCACGCAAAATCCTTGCGCTAATCGTTCCTTGCCTTGTTTGAGCAACTGCTTCATTGCGCCCTTTCCATCGCTACGCTTAATCCCAATTGGGCTGGTCAATGCCAATGCCCAACCAAAAAATGGAATCCAAAATAACTCGCGCTTCAACACCCACACTTGCGGTGGAAATATTTCTTGCAGCGCCAACGTCTCCCATGCAGATTGATGTTTGCACAATACGATGCACGGCTCGGTGGGCAAATTTTCGATGCCTTTCACTTCATGGCGAATGCCGCACAC
>JABFRF010000126.1 GCA_013141315.1 Gallionella sp.
CAACTTAAACACGCTGACTATCTTGGCCAGCCCTTGCGCCTGTTCGCGCATAGCCTCCGCAGCGGCCGAGGCTTGTTCTACCAGTGCCGCATTCTGTTGCGTCACTTCGTCCATCTGCATAATGGCTTGGTTGACCTGTTCGATGCCGGCACTTTGTTCGGTCGAGGCGGCGGAGATTTCGTACATGATGTCGGTGACGCGTTTCACCGCTGTCACGATTTCGTTCATGGTCGCTCCGGCTTGGTCGACTTGTTTGGAGCCCGCTTCGACTTTGTCCACCGAGTCGCCGATCAGGGTTTTGATTTCTTTGGCAGCAGCAGCGGAGCGTTGCGCGAGGTTGCGTACTTCGGCGGCCACGACGGCAAAGCCCCGCCCTTGTTCGCCCGCACGGGCGGCTTCGACGGCGGCGTTGAGGGCGAGGATGTTGGTCTGGAAGGCGATGCCTTCGATGACGCTGATGATGTCGACGATCTTTTTTGAGCTGGTGCTGATGGAGGCCATGGTTTGCACGACTTCGCCCACTACGTGGCCGCCTTGGATGGCAATGCTCGAGGCGCTCGTGGCCAGTTGGTTGGCGTGTTTGGTGTTCTCGGCATTTTGCTTCACGGTGGCCGATAGCTCTTCCATGCTCGTGGCCGTTTCTTCCAAAGTTGAAGCTTGGTGTTCGGTGCGGGCTGAAAGGTCGCTATTGCCCGCTGCAATTTGCTGTGAGGCGGTCGTGATGCTGATGGTGTTGGAGCGAACTTCACTGACGATGCCGGTTAGACTTTCCTTCATTGTTTTTAAAGCTTGCACCAACTCGCCCACCTCGTCCCTGGTTCTGACTTCAATTTGCTGCGTGAGGTCTCGCTCTGCCACCCGTTTTGCGATTTTGATCGCACCATGCAAAGGTCGCACGATACTCACGGTGACTAACCATGCAAACAGCACACTCATCGTGGCGATCAAAACACTCATCGACACAATAAGCCGCTCGCCACTCGCCGCGATGTCATTGATATTTTGTGCGGTGACATTCACTTCATCCTGGGTGATGGATTTCAATTCAGCCAACGCCGCGTAAATCGGCTTATCCGCACCCTTTACGGATTTATCTATCTCCTCGATAGTTGCGCCGGAGGTTTTCATGTCGACCGCTTTTTTCATTGCCTCTCGATAGACTTGCGCGGACGCTTTGATCTTATCTAATGCAGCCAGCTTAGCTCCGTTTACCGCGTCACTTTTACTTGCATACTCGCCTGCTGCTTTATCGATTTCCGCAATGGCGATCAAAAATTTTTGATCGTAGTCCTGTCCGCGCAGTAGATAATTTTTAAAATAATGCACCGCATTGCCAAGCGCGACATCGCCTTCCGATACCGCCTTATATTGCTCAAGAGTGGTGCTTCGAAAATCTGTCCAACGATGCTCTAGCTTTTGCAGTGCCTGATATGCCACAACAGCTAACATCATCGTTAGCAAGGTGGTGATGCCAAACGTGATCGATAACCGTTTGCCGATATTGATGTCAGTTATTTTCATGGCTCAGTTTTCTCCCTTTGTTTTTAATGAGCAGATCAAACCGCTACTTCAGCCGAGTCTATTAACTCCATTTCCCGGCTGGTCATCAATTTCTCGATATCGACCAAAATCAACATGCGCTCATCCACTGTGCCCAAGCCCAACAAATACTTGGTATCCAAGCTGCCGCCGAATTCCGGCGCGGGCTTGATGTCGTCCGGCTTGAGCGTGGTCACATCCGACACACCATCCACCACTATGCCCACCACACGGTTAGCGACGTTCAGCACAATCACCACCGTAGTCTGGTTATAACTCACGTTACCAAGTTTAAATTTGATGCGCATATCCACAATCGGCACGATGATGCCGCGCAAATTGATTACGCCCTTGATGAATTCCGGCGCATTCACAATCGTCGTGACCGCCTCGTAGCCGCGAATTTCTTGCACCTTGAGAATATCGATACCGTATTCTTCATTGCCTAAAGTGAAGGTGAGTAATTCACGGCCTGCGGCTTGGGTGGTTTGCATGGTGTACTCCTTGTTAATACAAATAATTCATCTAGCCCGTCATTCCCGCGAAAGCGGGAATCCAGCCAGAATATAAATTCCGCGCAGCGGACAAACTATTGTTGTTGTCCCGCTACGCGGGAGTTATTTAATCATCTGGATTCCCGCTTTCGCGGGAATGACGGTACTTCAAAATTCCCTCCAATCCTCATCGTCATTTGATTTCGCTAACTTAACCTGCCTTTTTACCGGCATCACCGCTGTTCGAGTCGCGGTTACTTTTCTTGCCTCGGGTTTGGTCGTCGCGCTTCTGCTGACATTGGATAATTTGAAGATGCTCACCACTCGTGAAAGCTCCTCGGCCTGTTCGCGCATAGCCTCCGCAGCGGCCGAGGCTTGTTCTACCAGTGCCGCATTCTGTTGCGTCACTTCGTCCATCTGCATAATGGCTTGGTTGACCTGTTCGATGCCGGCACTTTGTTCGGTCGAGGCGGCGGAGATTTCGTACATGATGTCGGTGACGCGTTTCACCGCTGTCACGATTTCGTTCATGGTCGCTCCGGCTTGGTCGACTTGTTTGGAGCCCGCTTCGACTTTGTCCACCGAGTCGCCGATCAGGGTTTTGATTTCTTTGGCAGCAGCAGCGGAGCGTTGCGCGAGGTTGCGTACTTCGGCGGCCACGACGGCAAAGCCCCGCCCTTGTTCGCCCGCACGGGCGGCTTCGACGGCGGCGTTGAGGGCGAGGATGTTGGTCTGGAAGGCGATGCCTTCGATGACGCTGATGATGTCGACGATCTTTTTTGAGCTGGTGCTGATGGAGGCCATGGTTTGCACGACTTCGCCCACTACGTGGCCGCCTTGGATGGCAATGCTCGAGGCGCTCGTGGCCAGTTGGTTGGCGTGTTTGGTGTTCTCGGCATTTTGCTTCACGGTGGCCGATAGCTCTTCCATCGTGGACGCGGTCTCTTGCAGGGTGGAGGCTTGTTCTTCGGTGCGCTGGGAAAGGTCG
>JABFRF010000098.1 GCA_013141315.1 Gallionella sp.
ATATATATGCCTATTATCAGTATGTTACAAAATTATTTCGTAAAAATGCTCATTTTTTCTTTTTTATTTTTTATCAAAAACACTCCTTGTTTCGAGTTCAGCAATATCGGACTTGGGGGGGTCGTGAGAAATCTCTCCTTTGGGCCCATGCAATAAAACATGGGCTCATTTTCACTTTTTCTCAAATTCCCCTTTATTTTATTAAGTATTTGATAAATATAGATATTGTATTGACTCTTGGTAAGATAATCTTTTAGAATATCCATTCTCACGACCCCTCTTCTTAGCGCAGTTTTTAAGAAGAGGTGCTTAATGCAACACTTTTTAGCAACGTCTCAATACGAGACATCAGAATTACACTCGCTGGTATTCAGCGGGGCTTTTGGCTTCGCCTTGCCACATTGCGTGGCAGTTGCCACACCTAATTGCATCACCTTATTTATTAAGGTGATGCGTGACATCGGCCAACTAATTCAATTGCAACTCCATTTTTTTAGGAATGGAGGCCGCAATTGAAAAACCTCCTCCTGTATTCCAGCCTTAGTATTGTCCTGCAACGCATCCAAGACTTCGTTAACTTGGGTTACACGCGCTATGTCTGTGGAAGTACATCGGTAGACAAAATCGAGCAGGTCATTGCCCTGTTTGAAATGAACTATCAAGCAAGTATTAGCCGTTACCAGCGGACGAAGCGCACCCATATGGGTTTGGGCAATGTTCATTTAGTGCTTCGACTGAAGGGTGAGCAAGTGTATTGGTGGCTGCTGGCGACACCCCCAGAAGTTGGCCGTCACCCAATCCACGAAACCGACACGCTCAAAAATGCGCTAATCGTAGGTGAGCGCATCGAGATCGATGGATTCGAGTTGGTACGTTTGCCCAAAAAGGGAACGGATCACACCAAGTTGACTTGGCGCATGACGACATCAACGTTTGATGGCTTTAGTCAAAGTGTTGTAGAGGCGGTACGCAGTCGTTCTTATCAGAGAATGCAGTATGTCCTGTATCGGCTTTGGTCAAATCCAGGATTTAATGGGATCAGGAGTCAGATAGGCAAACTGGTTGTTAAATACCGCGCCGAAGTCAAACGGGCATCGATCAAAGATGCGCCAAAACCGCCAGAGAAATTGTATTACCTGAATCGCCGTCCTCACGATGGCATAACGGTAAAGCAATTGCGTGCGCAGCTTAAATCGCAGGTATAAGCGATGAACTACAGCGACACCGATCTCATGACGGCGATTGCAACCCGCTTACAATCGGAAGCGGTTGCAGTAACTCAGACAGAAATCTGAGTTGCTAACAGCATTAATTAAAATATCTTTTAGACCAAATTTTGATACGGCTTCTGAAGCAGAAATTTCTCTGCTTGAATCAATTTTACCTTTGATTACCGAAGAGATGCTGCGCTTGGAAAAGGAGTTATGAGTTGATCAAAAATAAGCACTTTAATCATGTCTTACTTTTGAATACAAGTTGAGCATGAACATGTATAAGATTATCTTGTCGGAATGTGACTCGCGCTGTGTTGTATAAAGTCACAACCGGGCCGTCGGATTGGAATGGATTTAAGGGAGAACATGATGAACGTCGCACTGTATGCCAGGGTGTCTACTGCAAAGCAATTTGATAAGGATTTGTCGATACCTGATCAGTTAAAGCAAATGAGAGAGTGGAGCAGGGCGAACGGCCATATCATCGTTGCGGAATACATCGAAGGTGGCGCAACCGCCACTGATGATCGTCGCCCAGAATTTAAAATGATGATTGAACACGCTGCATCATTACCTTGCCCTTATCAGGCTGTGATAGTCCATAGCCGTTCCAGATTTTTTCGAGATTTATTTGAATTCTTGAGCTATGAGCGAAAGCTCAAGCGATTGGGTTGCCGGGTTATTTCTATTACGCAGCAAACTGCTGATGATCCTGCTGGTCAAATGGCAAGCCAGATTTTTAGTTTGTTTGATGAGTATTCGAGCAAGGAAAATGGTAAGCATACGTTGAGAGCCATGAAGGAAAATGCAAGGCGTGGGTATTTTAATGGATCACGCCCTTGCTTTGGATACCAAGCTGTCGAATGTTTCATGGATGGTGATAAATCCAAAAAGAAGAAGCGAGCCGAAATAAATCATACCGAAGCCGGGGTTGTCCGTCATATTTTTGGTTATTACCTCAATGGTCATAGCGGGAAGGAAATGGGCGCCAAGGAAATTGCTCAATACTTAAATAACCAAGGCATCAGCTTGCGTGGAACACAATGGAATAAAAGCCGTGTTCATGAAGTTTTGGCAAATCGCGCCTATGTTGGTGAGTATTATTTTAACAAGAGGGAAAATAAATCCAACTGCCTTAAGCCAGAATCAGAATGGATTTTGCTCAATGTCGAACCAATTATTGATTCGGTCATGTTTGATACCGTCCGTGCGCGTCGTGAATCACGCACCCCCGCGAAAATTGCACCAAGAGTATTGAATTCTCCAAACTTGCTGACCGGAATTATTAAGTGCGACATTTGCAATGCGGCCATGACATCGGCAACGGGCAAAGGAGGGCGCTATCGATACTACAAATGTAATACTCGCATCAGCAAAGGTAATCACTTGTGTACGACACCCATATTGCCAATGGAAAAGATTGACTCTTTAGTCATGGAGACTGTGCTGGAAAAGGTGCTCACCCCCTCGCGTTTGAAAATCCTGCTCGCAGAGTTACGCAAGCGGCAGAAGAGCAAGTTTAGTAATCAGGATGAGCTTAGCAAACCATTGCACAAGGAGCTTGAACAGGTTCAGTCTGGAACCGTTCGCTTATACGAAGCAGTTGAAAAAGGGTTACTGCCACTTGATGAATCATTACAAGAGCGAATCCAACAGCTAAAAATCAGAAAAGAAGAAGTTGTATTTAAATTGACCGCAATGAAAAACCGCAATGTTTCGCCATTGGAGAGCATATCCCCTGGCAAATTGGATTTGTTTTCAAAAGCGATTAGAAATGTTTT
>JABFRF010000159.1 GCA_013141315.1 Gallionella sp.
TGAGCGGGCCGCACAATTGCATGGTGGAAAATTTATTCTGTCTGAAAATATTGGCGGCGGCTTGGTGGCCAAGTTGGTGCTGCCGAGTGTGTGATTAGCTCGATCCTTTCTAGATTATATTCAAGGTGCTGAAAAACGCCACCGCTTCCGCTCCAATCCTAGTTTGCTTCATAACAGAAAAACGTCTTCTATGTTTCCCATGCTATTTTTCAAAACTCTGTTGCTCAAGATGTACTCACAATGTTTTAGGACATTTTTCCGAAATACAGATCAGCATTTGATTCGAAGTACCCAACTAACTCACCAATCACTGCGCGAATCCTTGCGGTTTTACGCATCGACTCATGGTACACAATCCAGCCCGTAGTGAACTCAATCGGTTCGGGAAATACGCGTATCAATTCTTGCTGACGTGCAGCAAAGAAGCATGGGGTCACACCAATCCCGACACCCGATGTAATTAATTGAAATCCGATTTCTAGATTATCGATCCGAGAAACTGGTGTGGCAGTGTTACGGTAATCCTCCATCCATCGAAGCGCGGCGACGTTGTGCATTGTTTCCGCATAGAGTACAAGGCGATGAAGGGAAAGCTCCTTGACCGATGTTGGCAAGCCATGTTCAGCAGCATAACTACTCGATGCGTATATTCCCCAACCAACCTCGCACGCATGCCGCATGACCAGGCTTGATTCGCTCGGCCGTGCCATCCGCAACGCAATGTCTGCCTCGCCTTTGGCAAGGTCGACTGCACGGTAATCACCCGAAAATTCAACGGTTAGCGAAGGATGCTTCCTGCGCAGCACTGGCAGCAATCGCATCAGTTCGGGAAGAAAGCCTGGTGGGCAGGAAACACGCACAACCCCGGCAACCTCATATTTGGCTGAACGGATTGCAAGGGCAGCTCCGGCGATGGTGGTCTCAAGTTTTTCGGCAGTGGAAAACAGGGTGAGGCCTTCTGGGGTAAATGAAAATTCGCGTCCACCACGCAGGATAAGTGTGGCACCCATTGCTTCTTCCATGGCTGCCAATCGGCGGCTTACGGTGGAGTGATCGATGCCTAATAACCGAGCTGCACCTGCGAGCGATCCTGCTCGCATAAGAGCCAGCAAAACTTTAAAGTCGTCCCAGTTTGGATCCATTGCTTTTCCTTAATATCTGCGAGAAATGAGGTGGCGATTTTTTGCACGGCAGGTTTGCGTTAATCCTCATCGACACATACCCGATCAATCCCTATAGTACATTCCACAGCACGTGTCATCCACTTACTAAGGAGATTAGCCATGAACTCTAGATTATTTTCTTACTTCGCCCTCTATGCAATTTTTGCATTGCCCTATGCAAATGCGCAGGAACCCGTTTGGGATGGAAATAAGGTTGAATTAGTTTCCGAACGAGTTGCCGATGGCGTCTATGCCTATTACCCCAAGGATGCCAAGGTGCTTGAAAAAGACGGCAAGCCTGTTGCCACCAGTGGCGGGTTTATTGTGGGTGAAAATAAAGTACTGATGATCGAAACAATGCTGAATAAGCGGCTCTATAAGCAAGCAGAAAAACTCATCGGACAGGTAACAAAACGCCCTATTTCATTCGCTGTTAACACGAGCGCGCATGGCGATCATTCGTATGGAAATATGTATTTGCCGTCCTCGACAAACATTATTCAACATCAAAATACGAGCCAATATATCAGCAAGCACCTTGAAGACGACAAAGCATTTATGATCAAAAATTTCGGCACAGGTCGTGGCATTGAGCCTATCAAAGCACGGGCGGGAAATATTCTTGTTCCAACCGGAGGCCGATTTACGCTTGATTTGGGTGGGAAGCAGGTGGACATTATTGATTTTGGATTTGCCCAGACAGGAGGAGATCTGTTTGTTTGGGAGCCTCAATCCAAAACTTTATGGGCTGGCAATCCCATTATTGCGGTTAAGCCCGCATTGCCTTGGCTGTTGGATGGGCATCTGGTTGAAACATTGAGTACACTCAAGAAAGTTTATGCGTTTTTGCCGCCAGATGCCAAAGTTATTCCTGGTCACGGTACACTCATAACGCGTGAAGATATTCAGTGGCATATCAACTATCTAGAAACGATCAAAACCCAAGTCAAAGTGGCTATCGATAAAGGCCTGTCGCTCGAAGAAACGGTGAAGGCCGTGTCTATGCCTGAGTATTCTGGCTATGCCCTGTTTGGATGGGTACACCCTGGCCTCAATGTTCCGGCAGCCTACAAGGATTTGAAAGCGTCAGAGGTTCAGCAATGAATCAGACCGAATTTTCGCAACGATCAATGGGTAAAGGACGCATAGAAGCCTTCAGTGATGGTGTGATCGCAATCATCATTACGATTATGGTGCTGGAGCTGAAAGTGCCGCACGGTATTCAGTTTGACTCGCTACACCCGTTGCTCCCGGTGTTTCTTTGCTACGTGCTCAGTTTTATCTTCATAGGTATTTACTGGAATAACCACCACCATTTATTTCAGGTGGTGCAGAAAGTCAATGGAGCCGCTCTCTGGGCGAATCTCCATTTGTTGTTCTGGTTGTCGCTGGTGCCTTTTGTGACAGGATGGATGGGCGAAAATGCTTTTGCGCCGATGACTGTGGCGCTTTATGGAGTGGACATGCTAATGGCAGGTATTGCGTACTTCATCCTGTGTCGAGTATTGATTGCGCATCATGGTAACGATTCACCATTGGCGTTGGCATTGGGGAAAGATTACAAGGGCATGGTATCCACTGTGATATATCTTGCAGCCATCCCGTTAGCATTTATGAATGCGTGGATTTCTGTTGGACTTTTTATCATCGTGGCAGCGATGTGGCTTGTTCCCGACCGTCGAATCGAAGCGCTGATTACAAAGTAACGCATCAAAGTTGTAAGGCAGCCATAGCAAGTCCACCAGACATCAGCTTCTTCAAAAACGAAGCGGTTTCAATGCCCAAGTAGTCACAATAGGGGACATGCGTCCCCTAACCCTTGACGTATTTTTGAGTTGTTAACCGTTTACCCTTGGCTACAAATTTGATGCACTAAAAAATGCCACCGCTTCCGCTTCAATTCTGGTTCGTTTCATCGGTGGCAGGCTTTGCCAGATGCGCTTGCCATAAGGCTTGGTGATGAGGCGCGGGTCGCAAATCATCAGCACACCCCGATCGGTCTCATCACGTATCAAACGTCCTGCGCCTTGCTTGAGCGTGATGATGGTTCGCGGTAACTGATATTCCATGAATGCATTGCGTCCTTGCTTGGTGAGTTGCGCGATGCGTGCGGCGAGGACGGGATCATCGGGCGGAGCGAAGGGCAGTTTGTCGATGATGACCAGTGATAGCGCATCGCCGCGCACGTCCACACCTTCCCAAAATGATTGGCTGCCTAGCAGTACCGCGTTACCTAGGTTGCGGAAGCGCGTCAGTAGTTCGTTGCGCGAGCCTTCACCTTGTAGCAATAGCGGATAGTTCCAGCCACGTGATTCAAATTCCACGGTCAGAATTTCGTGAGCGCGTTGCATGGCGCGTAAGCTGGTGAATAATAAAAATGCCCGTCCTTGACTGGCTTCCAGCATTGGCAACGCCGCTTTTATCACCGCCTCGGTATATTCAAAACTGTTCGGTTCGGGCAGGTTTTGCGGCACATACAGCATGGCCTGTTCGGCATAATTGAACGGGCTATCCCAGCACGCAGTTTGCGCTTTGAGTAATCCCATCTCGGCTTGATAATGTGAGAAATCTTGCTTCACCGCGAGGGTCGCAGAGGTGAATATCCAGGCGCGTTGCGAGCCGCCGATTTGTTTCTCAAAAATTTCCGCAATCGATAAGGGCGTGGTGTTAAGTTGTAGTGAATGATGAAAGATTTCTAGCCATCTCACTTGATCGGGCTGATCGCCTTTTTGCCACGCGGTAAGCTGTAGTGACAATGCTGAAGCACGTTGCCAGCAATTCTCCAATCCTTCACTACGCTCTGCTTGCTTCTCTAACAAGCCACCCAACTGAGACAATTTTTCGCTGACAGTTTTTAACGCGGGGGCGAACTCTTTGAAATCTTTCGTGGCAATCGCAGGTAGGCGACCTTCCTTTTTGAACACCAGTCGTAAGTCACGCGCAGCCTTGTCCAGTTCATCACACGCTTTAGGCAGCGGCGCAAAATCTTTCGCCGATGTCATCGCTTCGATACGCGCATCGCGCGCCAAATCCAGCAACTGCGAGGTGGATAAATTTTCACCAAAAAACAAGCTCGCGGTTTCTGGCAGTTGATGTGCCTCGTCAAAAATCACTGTGTTACACGCTGGCAATAACTCCGCCACGCCCTCATCGCGCAGCATCACATCGGCAAAAAACAGATGGTGATTTACCACCACGATGTCGGCTTTCATTGCCTCCGTGCGGGCTTTCAAAACGAAACACTCTTTATGATTAGGACATTCTTGACCCAGGCAATTGTCACGAGTAGAAGTCACGTGCATCCAGATAGGCGCGGTTTCTGAGACATCCGCCAAGCCGCTCTTGTCGCCCGAATCGCTGATTTTTGCGTACTGTTTTATTTTGGCGAGATGCTTGATGTCTTCACGCGTGGCAAAGCGACCGTCACTCAACGCTCGCTCCAAATGGTAGTGGCATACATAGTTGGCGCGTCCCTTGAGCAGCGCGATTGCCACGGGGGCTTTGAGCGCACCGCGCACTTTGGGCAAATCTTTTTGAAACAGTTGGTCTTGTAAATTCTTCGTGCCAGTGGAGATGATGACCTTGCCACCGTTGAGCAGGGCAGGGACGAGATAGGCGAAAGTTTTCCCCGTCCCCGTTCCTGCTTCCGCCACCAGTATCGCGTTATCGCGTATTGCCGCCGCCACAGCCAGTGCCATATCGCGCTGCTGTTCACGCGGACGGAAGGTATCAACTTCAGCAGCGAGCGGGCTTTGTGCAGAGAAAAAACGTTCGACTTCGATAGACACGATGGGGATGATTGAACCTAGGTGAGGTGTGGTTATTTGCCAAAGCTGGCGTTATAGTGCGGC
Source organism: Gallionella sp. (assembly GCA_013141315.1). Classification (GTDB taxonomy): domain Bacteria; phylum Pseudomonadota; class Gammaproteobacteria; order Burkholderiales; family Gallionellaceae; genus Gallionella. Next base: position 5,015 of record JABFRF010000159.1, read on the forward strand.
GGGGATTTTACGCGAGGGATGAATATGAAAAGCATATTTTTTATTTTGCTAGGTTTTGTGACAATGTCTCAAGCGATTGCCGATGTACAGATGCCGAAAGAATACCGAGCTGAATTGCTGGTGAATGGCAAGCTTCGCGACGTGTGGTATATCTCAGGAAAGAATTCACGCGTGGAAGGCAGTGTAGGCGATGAAACATTGCATATAACCATTCACAATGCGCAAAAAAATGTTACTTATGTTTTTGATAGCAAAAATAAACAATACGATGAAAACCCATATTCTGCTGACGAACTGAGAGTGGGTGCGCTGAGCGACTTTGCAATCGAGAAAGTGCGCGAAAATGAGAAATATAAAATGTCGCGTTTAGTGCAAGAGGGTACTGAAATTGTTGATGAACAGATTTGCGATGTTTATAGGCAAGTATCATTAACTGGGTATCGTGGCGAAACGATTTTTTGGGTATCGAAAAAATATGGGATACCCATAAAATCGGTTTTTATTTTAGAGAATCCTGTTACGCATGAGATGTCGGAAAGCAAGCATGAACTATTTATTAGGCCTAGTACGCAATCCATGAGTTTGTTCGACTTGCCAGAGAGTTATGTAAAGAAGGAATACTCAAATATGAGCAGCATTGCTTTGTTGGGCGATAGTTTTTTACAATCTTTAGGTCATTTAAGGCAACCCGAAAAATTTAGTACTGCACTTTGTGGTGATCGAAAGATCTACCAAATACGTTATGTTGAGCGACACAATTGCAATCCTAAGCAATGTCGTGATGAAGACAATTTTGACCGTTATAGATTTTTACGAGATACAGCAAGCAATGTCAATTGCTTGATTGGTGATGACGATTTCTTTCGGGGTAAAAGTGTTCTAGACCTCCACAATAATTCTTTTCCTTTCGATGAGGCGTCACGCCCTAAATGTAGTGATGCGCTTACAACCGCATTATCTGAAGCAAAAGGGCTTGCTGTAAAAGGCTGTTGGCAACTGGGGCAGTTTGAAAAGACTGGTTCTGTGAATATCGTGGAGTTTGTGCCGCACAACGGCGTGCTAACGGCTGCACTTGCTTGGCATGACAATTCGCGTTTGATTTTGAACGAGTGGACGGCTCCGCAGGCTACAGGTGAAGTTGATAGCGTTTGGAGATTGGGTGATCGAGGCGTATTCCAACCTAGTTATTACAACGTTCTTTTCGGATTTCGGATAGATGGAGAAATTGAACTTGTGGTAAGTAGTTTCGGAGGAGAGGGAGTGACGTATTCTTTGATTCGTAGCAAAGGCAATGTTTTTGTCGAGTTGTGGAACAACTATCTTTATACGAACGGTTATTGATTATAGTCGGAATATGCAGTGCGGTAAGATGGGTCGAGCGCATGTGATACTCATCGCTTGCTCGGTAAGTGTGAATTTTCGTTGGGTAGCTTTGCATAGCCATCTGACTAAGGCGGCGAGCTGCCAAGTCATTGGTTATCGTTTTGCCCCACCCAACCTGCGAAAAAATAGAGATATGCAAATTTACATCGATGCCGATGCGTGTCCCAAAGTCATCAAAGAAGTGTTGTTCCGTGCGGCGGAACGGTTGCAGATTTCGCTGACGTTGGTCGCCAATAAACTGCTGTATTGCCCGCCCTCCAAGGTGATACGCGCTATGCAAGTGCCTGCCGGGTTTGATGTGGCGGATGGCAAGATTGTGGAGATGGCCGCGCTCGGTGATCTGGTCATCACTGCCGATATTCCGCTGGCTGCCGAGGTGATTGCGCGCGGTGGTCATGTGTTGAATCCGCGTGGCGAGTTTTATACCCAAGATTCGATACAAGAGCGGCTGACCATGCGTAACTTTATGGAGAACCTGCGCGGCAGCGGGGTGGAGACGGGTGGCCCACCGACATTTAGCCAGCGTGACTGACAGACATTCGCTAATCAGTTGGATAAATTTTTAGCGAAGCCACGGTAAGCATACTGTCATTATTTTGTGTGATTGTATTGGCTGGTGTGTAGGGATACTATGGTCGTTGACTCGCAATAGATTCGGAGGCTGACATGAATAAACCGCTGTTGATTATAGGCAACAAAAACTACTCATCTTGGTCGCTGCGCGCGTGGTTGATGTTGAAGCACGCCGGTGTGGATTTTGAAGAGATGCGCATTGCGTTGCGTGTACCTGGCTACGAACTCAAGCTGTCTTATTTTTCGCCAGCGGGCAAAGTGCCTGCTTTGCGTGACGGTGAGTTAACGGTGTGGGATACCTTGTCGATTGCCGAGTATGTGTATGAGAGCCATCCGACGATGTGGCCTGCAGATAAGGCGGCGCGGGCGGTTGCTAGATCTATTAGTGCCGAGATGCACTCAGGTTTTACGGCAATGCGCAATGCAATGCCGATGAATATACGCGGACGGGGTCGCCATGTTGCTACTTCGCCAGAGTTGGAAGCTGATCTTGCCCGGATAAAAAACATCTGGCGAGATTTGCGCCTCCAGCATGCACTAGCCGGGCCGTGGTTATTTGGCGAGTACAGCATTGCTGATGCGATGTTTGCTCCCGTGGTGTTTCGCTTTTTGACTTATAGAGTTTTTGAAGAGGGTGTGGTTGATGAATACATGAAGACGGTGATGCGCGACCCATTTATGCAGGAGTGGGTGAAAGCGAGTGAACTGGAACATGAAGTCTTGGTCTTAAACGAAGTCGGCATTCATTGAGAAGAGATTTTTTTGCAGTCTTTAATCGGGGGTTTTGCCGCGTTAAGTGATAAGTTGATGATGCCGCATCCATTTGATGCGAGTTGGTAGAGGTAGAAAACATGAAACGATTTTTAAGTAGTCCCATAAGTTTTTTAATGATGCTTGTGGTGGTATTAAGCGGCTGCGCTTCGACGCAGCTTACTTCCGTTTGGAAGGATCCTGCGTATGTAACTCACCCAACTAAAGTGATGGTGGTGGCGGTATCCAAAAAGCCAGCGAAGCGAAGAATTTTTGAGGATGAATTTGTTGCCCAATTGAAAGCGCATGGCACAGATGCGGTCGCGAGTTACAAGGTGCTTTCTGATAAGAAGCAGGATGACCAAGAAGCCATTGCAGCAAAAGTCAAAGAATTGGAGGCTGATACCGTACTGATTACCAGATTGGTTAGTAAAAGAACCGTGAAGGTGTATGTGCCTGGAACGCCTTATTTTCCGCCACCTTACTACGGTAGATGGGGTGACTATTATGATTACGGCTATCGCACGATGTACACGCCCGGTTACATGGCTGAAGAGCAGTATGCAGTGATGGAAAGTAATTTATATGAGGCTAACAAGGATGATTTGATTTGGGCTTCCACCTCAGAAACAGAGATGAGCGGGACAGACCAAAATCGAATCAAAGAGTACATCGGCATTATGGTAACAAACATGATTGGGCATGGTTTGCTGAATAAATAAGTTTCACCTTCGCGGGTTGTTAAGAGCGGTTAAAATGATGCTTGGCAGTGATCCTGCCAAGCATTTTTTATGATCATTATTAAAAGAATCATTGCAATTATGAGAGCCAAAATCAAAGCAGCAGCCGAACCGACCTCTGCAGAGACGAATAAGTTGATTGGCATGTTCAATCAAAAGCGCTACGCGGAAGCTGAGTCCTTGGTTAGAGCGATGTTGCTGCGTTATCCGAAATCCGGATTTTGTCATAAAGCATTGGGTGCCATGCTTCGTCAGCAGGGGCGCATTGGGGAGGCGCTGGCGGCGATGCAGCAAGCGGCAGCGTTGTTGCCGGCTGACACTGAAGTGCATTACAACCTTGCGGTTATTCTTAAAGAGCAAGGTCGGCTGGTGGATGCTGAAGTCAACTACAAAAAAGTATTGGCACGCAAACCGGATTTTATTGCTGCGTATCAAGGCTTGGGTAATCTGCTTAAAGCTCAGGATAGGCTGGATGAAGCGGTTGCGTGTTTTCGTCAGGCGTTAAAGATCAAGCCCGATTCTGTGGAGTCATTGGATAGTCTTGCCCAAATCTTGGTGCAGCAGCGTGCATGGTCGTCTGGACTGGAATTGTCCATCCAGTATTTACGCGTATCGAACCATAACAACGCCAAAATATTTTTTGTGCAATGCGTCACTTCCGCCAACCTTGCTGTGGTGGGTGAGGCAGTGCTGCATCATTTTGTTCTGGCGCTGACTGAGCCTTGGGCCTATCCATCCACTTTGATGCCCACAGGTGTGGTGCTGCTCAAGCGCGATGTTGCGCTGCAAAAATGTATTGCGCAATCAGTTCAAGCTTGGCCTAAACGGCTTGCTGGCCAGGAATTGTTTCATGACACCAGCCTTGCTGCTGTTGCCGGCAATGTATTGCTAGTTGAGTTGTTAGTTTCTGCCCCGGTTTGTAATATTGAATTAGAGCGTTTTTTCACTTCCGTTCGCAATGTCCTGCTGAATGCGGCCATCTCGGCAGATTCAAAGGAAGTTAATAAAGTGGTGCTGAACTTTTATTGTGCGTTGGCACGACAGTGTTTTATCAATGAGTATGTTTACGCTTTGACCGATGAAGAGGCCTTGCAGGCTTCAGACTTACGCAATGCACTGATTGCCGCGCTGGAAAATGATGCTGATATTCCAGCGATATTGTTGATTGCGGTGGCGGCCTATTTTCCGCTGCATACACTTTCGGGTTCTGCGCAACTTTTGCAAAGATCATGGCCGGAAGCGATTGCTGCCATGTTGACACAGTTAGTCAGTGAGCCAATTCAGGAAAGGCAATTTCACGCCACCCTACCTAAACTGACTGCGATTGAAGGTGTGGTCTCCTTGGCAGTGCAAAATATGTATGAAGAAAACCCTTATCCTCGTTGGGTAAAAGCCGCGCCAGCTGTTAGGCCGGCGAGCGTGAATGATTATTTGCGTCAAAATTTCCCCACGGTGTCATTTCAACCTTTGAATAAGGACGGTGACGTTGAAGTGTTGATTGCGGGTTGCGGCACGGGACGACATTCAATTGGATCGGCACGAAAATTTATTAACGCGAAGGTGTTAGCCATTGATTTAAGTGTGACCAGCCTGAGTTACGCCAAGCGAAAAACGCAGGAGCTGGGTTTGACGACGATAGAGTATGCGCAAGCCGATATTATGAAATTGGCCGAATTGAAGCGCAGTTTCGATGTGATTGAATCTGGCGGAGTATTGCATCACCTGGGTGATCCCTTGGCTGGATGGCGAGTATTGCTATCGCTGCTCCGCCCTGGTGGGGTGATGGGCATCGCGCTATATAGTGAGGTGGCACGTCAGGACATTGTGAGTACACGGGCATTTATCGCCGAACATCACTATGCTTCAACGGCGCAGGATATTCGACGTTGCCGTCAAGATTTGATGGATTTGGATGAAAGCGTCGCATTTAGAGCGGTGCTCAATAGGGGGGATTTTTATAGCATGAGCGATTGCCGTGATTTACTTTTTCATGTGCAAGAGCACCGCATGACGATACCTGGAATCGAAGCATTCTTAGGGGAGAACAAGCTAAGCTTTTTAGGATTTCAGGTTAAAGCCAAAGTGCTGGCCGCTTATAACGCGCGCTTTCCAAATGATCCTGCTGCCATTGATCTTAGCCAATGGCAGATTTTTGAGCATGAAAATCCCGATACATTTATTGGTATGTATCAATTTTGGTTGCAGAAATCCCTGTGATTCAGGGCTAAGCTGAAGTTAGTCTAGCCCATTTAACTCTGATCAAACCCAATATGGCAAAACCAAAATCAATTTATTCCTGCACCGAATGCGGCGGGCAAACGCCCAAGTGGCAGGGGCAGTGTCCGCATTGCATGGAGTGGAACACGCTGATCGAGTCCGTCGCGGAAGCCCCCGTGAAAGGCGGCAATCGCTTTAGCGCGTTGGCGGCATCGGGTGGGGTACAGTTGTTGTCGGAAGTCGAGGCGGCGGAAGTGCCGCGCACACCGACCGGCATCGCGGAGTTTGATCGTGTGCTGGGTGGCGGGTTGGTGTCTGGCGCGGTGGTGCTGATCGGCGGCGATCCGGGCATCGGTAAGTCCACGCTGTTGCTGCAAGTGTTGGCGCATCTGTCGCAACAACAAAATACTTTGTATGTGAGCGGCGAAGAATCGGCGCAGCAGATCGCGTTGCGAGCCAAAAGATTGTCGCTGGACGCGCGCAGTCTGCGTTTGCTGCCGGAAATTCAACTGGAAAAGATTCAAGCGACGATTGCCGCGAACAAGCCGGATGTCGTCGTGATTGATTCGATACAAACCGTGTATTCAGACCAGCTCACCAGCGCGCCAGGTTCGGTGGCGCAGGTGCGCGAGTGTGCGGCGCAACTTACGCGCATCGCCAAGAGCCAGAACATCACCATCATTCTGGTCGGTCATGTCACCAAGGAAGGTGCGCTGGCCGGGCCGCGCGTGCTCGAGCATATCGTCGATACGGTGCTGTATTTCGAGGGCGACACGCATTCCAGTTTCCGGCTGATACGCGCGTTCAAAAATCGCTTCGGTGCGGTAAACGAGTTGGGTGTGTTCGCCATGACGGAGAAGGGCTTGCGCGAGGTGAGCAATCCTTCCGCGATGTTCCTCTCACAACATGGACAACAGGTCGCGGGCTCGTGTGTGATGGTGACGCAGGAAGGTACGCGTCCGTTGTTGGTGGAGATACAAGCCTTGCTTGATGAGGCGCACTCGCCGAATGTGAAACGGCTGTCGCTAGGCTTGGAACAGAATCGTCTGGCGATGTTGCTGGCGGTGTTGCACCGTCATGCGGGCATCGCCTGTTATGACCAGGACGTGTTCATCAACGCGGTGGGTGGGGTGAAGATCACCGAACCCGGCGCGGACTTGGCGGTGATACTCGCGATGGTGTCGAGCTTGCGCAATCGACCTTTGCCGGAAAAGTTAGTGGTGTTCGGTGAGGTTGGGCTGGCTGGCGAAGTGCGTCCCGTGCAGCGTGGCCAAGAGCGTCTGCGCGAGGCCGCCAAGTTAGGCTTCACCCATGCCATCATCCCCAAAGCCAACGCACCAAAGCACCCGATAGTCGGCATGGAGATCATCGCAGTAGATAGGGTGGAGCAGGCAGTGGACAGGTTCCGCTAGTTAAATTTATTTTTTGGATTCTGAGGTGTGTGATGAGTAATGGAAATTTCCCCGAGCAGTTGCATGTCATCAATCGTCTGACCATTACCGCCATGCTGTGGCTGAACGGCATCGCTCACATCATCATCGGACTCGCGCTGGCAGTATCGGTGCTGATGTTCACCTGGCTGTTTTTCATTGACATGGGGCAGGCCATCAATGCCAACAATCTGGTACACGGATTCCTGCGTTCGCTGGGCACTTTGATGTTGCTGTGGACGGTGTCCGCGCTGATTGTGGCCGAGATACGCTACCTCGAAGGCGGCAAGCTGGGAGTGGACACTTTCATCGAAGTCGCGCTGGTCGTGGTGCTGCGCAAAGTTATCACGCTTCCAGTACTAGAAGTTGCACCGCCCATGCAGGATGTGCTGCTGTGGGAAGGCGGTGCGCTGGTGCTGGGTGTGTTGTATCTGGTGATACGATGGGCGCAACGTCGCGAGAACGATATGGATAACTCGATCAAATCCGTACAATAGGACTCATGTCTTACTTGCCTGAGTCCAAATTTTTCAATCTCTTTGGGTTGAATTCCCCGCTGCTTGCTGCGAAAGATGGCGATTAGCCATCAGCACTTTGCTTTGGGGTTTGATACCCCGTAGCTTGCTGCGGGGAGATTCATTATGACTTGAAGCACATTTTTCAGATGCAGCTCCATCACAAAATAGCTCAACTAATAGATACCGCGAGTCGTGTCCTACTAATTTTCCCCTCTGCAGTACAATTTCAAAATGAGTAAAGCATTCACGCGTGACCATGATACCGATGATGATGACGAAGAGTCAGCGCTTCCCGTTCAATTACCTTCAGGTGTTAAGAACTACATTACGCCCTATGGCTACCGTAAGCTGAGCGAGGAGGCGGAGTACCTTTGGAAGGTGGAGCGCCCCGAGTTGGTTAAGACGATAACCTGGGCGGCTTCGAATGGAGATCGTTCTGAAAATGGCGATTACATTTACGGCAAAAAAAGGCTGCGTGAGATAGATAGACGCGTGCGTTTTTTGCGTAAGCGCATGGAGCTGGCTGAAGTGGTTGATCCGGCGCAGCGTGGCGTCTGTGAGCAGATTTTCTTTGGTGCGACGGTAACAGTTTGCGATGAAGCTGGCGTTGAGGCGGTGTATAGCATCGTGGGTGTCGATGAAGCTGATGTGATGCATGGTCGTATCAGCTGGGTTTCCCCCTTGGCGAGAGTTTTGCTCAAATTACGAGTGGGTGAAGTGGCCATATTGCGTACACCTGTTGGTACGAGCGAACTTGAGGTGATGTCGGTAATATATTGCGCGTTGGAAGAAAGCAATTAGAAAACCGCTATGCTCCTAACTCGAAGTTTGCTATGTTGTCGTTCTAATTTTATAGGTGGTTTGTTGTAAGCTACGCCTGGTTTAACCAATACAGATCAAATAAATATGGATTTAAAGCTCTTAAAGATACTTGATAATCGTGAACAGAATTATCCGCATCAGCTGGAAAAGCAATATCCGCGGGTATTGAAAACGATTATGGAGAATTGGAGTTCGCCCGATATGGATGCGATATTCATGGATTTTTTGGTTGCGGATCGCGAGGATAGAAAAGGTTTTCCGTCTGATGTGGCGGCAGATATCATGTACCTGAGTATGCTGCATGCGCGGCAGTTTAAAAAAGAAAAGTCGGGTGATCCATGGGAGCATGTATCCGAGATATACAAATCGGAAATTGAGTTGCATGGCGTTGCATTTTCTATCGCCGGATTTATCAATGCTGTGGAGGCGGGCAGACATGATCTGGTCGCTCTGTTCCTCAGTTCTGGCGCAGACATTGATACTTGTGATGACCGGCTTTGGACACCGTTGATGATCGCTGCTTTCAATGGAAATGAAAAGTTGGTAAGACTGTTAATTAAAGTCGGGGCGAATATCCATCACAAAGATAACGCAGGTTATGTTCCTCTGCATTGGGCGGCATTTAATGGCTTTGCCAAAATCGTTAAATTGCTGTTGAACGACGACTCGGTTGTGGATGCGCGGAGTAATTTTGGCTGGACACCGCTGCTGCAAGCCGCGACACGCGGGCATTTGTCGGTAAGTTTTATGCTGATCGAGCGAGGGGCTGATGTGAATGCGACATCGAATGATGGCTGGACACCTTTACTGAAAGCCGCTGCTAATGGTCATTTGCCAGAGGTGATGTTACTGCTTAGTAAAGGTGCGAATACCAATGCAAGATTTAGTGATGGCACGACAGCATTAGATATTGCTATTAAGAATAAACATGAAGGTATCATTGCAGCATTGTCAGCTTAGTACAATTTAAAATAACCATAAGGACATAGGAGTTATAAGATGAAAAAAATCGAAGCAATCATCAAACCTTTCAAATTAGACGAAGTTCGCGAAGCACTATCTGAATTGGGAGTGAGCGGACTCACTGTCACTGAAGTGAAGGGTTTTGGCCGGCAAAAAGGTCACACTGAGCTTTATCGGGGCGCAGAATATGTAGTGGATTTCTTGCCCAAGATCAAAGTGGAGGTTGTGATTTCTTCCGAAATGTTGGATACCGCCGTGGAAGCAATCATCAAAGCGGCCCATACCGGCAAAATCGGCGATGGCAAGATTTTTGTATCGACCATCGAGCAAGTCATTCGCATTCGTACGGGCGAAACCAACGAAACCGCGTTGTAACTGATTTACTCCAAGCTTAGGTTGGAACTCCATTCGTCCCGATTGACGCGCCGCAAGGCGCGTTTTTCATTGCGTGAGCGTAATCCCTACTGACTTGCTAGCAAACCGCTTGACATACCCCCCCCCCAATAG
>JABFRF010000023.1 GCA_013141315.1 Gallionella sp.
GTATTTTGAAACCAGCGCCACCCTCATCACACTGGTGCTACTCGGCAAACTGCTGGAAGCGCGCGCCAAAGGCAAAGCCTCCAGCGCCTTGGAAGCATTGCTCAACCTGCAACCCAAAACCGCGCAAGTTGAGCGTGATGGTGTTATGCAAACACTCCCCGTCGAGCAGATGCAAGTCGATGATGTGTTCTTGGTTCGCCCCGGTGAAAGCGTGCCTGTCGATGGTGTCGTTGTTGAAGGCATATCTAGTGTGAACGAGGCGATGCTCACCGGCGAAAGCGTGGCGCAAAGCAAACAGCCGAATGACAAAGTGTATGCGGCAACCCTCAATCAAAGTGGACTGCTGAAATGCCGCGCATTGGCAGTCGGCACACATACACAATTGGCGGCCATCATTCGCCTCGTCGAACAAGCGCAAGGTTCCAAGGCGGAGATACAAAAACTCGCCGATAAAATTTCCTCGATATTTGTGCCTGTGGTGTTGCTCATAGCATTGGCGACTTTTGCGGCGTGGTATCTGATGAGTCACGACTTCACCATCGCACTGATCAATGCAGTCGCGGTGCTGGTCATCGCTTGTCCGTGCGCATTGGGCTTGGCCACACCCACCGCGCTAGTCGTATCAACTGGACGTGCCGCGCAAGCAGGCATATTGGTTAAAGATGCCGCGTCACTGGAGCGCGCACACAGCCTGTCCGTTTTAGTCGTGGATAAAACGGGCACGATTACCGCTGGGCAACCCGCTGTGACTGGCGTACTGCCTGAACCGGGAATCACCGCTAACGAATTGCTGACGATAGCTGCAACACTCACGCAAGGTTCGACGCATCCTTTGTCGATGGCACTGTTTGAGCATACGAAAAAATTGCAAATCGTAACTAATCAAACCGCCATAATCAGCGAGATAGCGGGTAGCGGTTTAAGCGGAGCTATCGATGACAAACAGTATTTGTTAGTCTCCCCCGGCTACGCCAAGCAACAAAACATCACTATCGACGACGCGCAAATACTGGCCTTGCAACAGCAGGGCAAAACGGTAATGGTGTTGGCTGGCGACGGGAAATTATTGGGCTATATCGCCAGTCAAGATCAACTGCGAATCGGCAGTCGAGAGGCCGTCTCAAAATTGCAAAACATGGGCATACGCGTGGTAATGTTAAGTGGCGACAACGCGGCAGCCACTCAGACCATTGCGAAGCAAGCGGGCATTACAGACTTCATTGCCGAAGTCACACCCCAAGCTAAGGCTGAGCACTTACAATCCCTGCGCACGAATAATCAATTAGTCGGCATGGTAGGTGACGGCATCAACGATGCGCCTGCGCTCGCTAGCGCCGATGTGAGCTTTGCCATGCGCAGTGGTAGTGACATCGCCATCGAAGCTGCGGACATTACACTGATGCGCAATGACTTGATGAGCGTCGCCGATGCGATTGATTTGTCGCGTGCCACCTTGAGAAAAATCCGCCAGAATCTATTCTTCGCTTTCGCTTACAACGTGCTGGGTATCCCGCTCGCCGCCTTAGGCATGCTCAATCCAGTGATTGCCGGTGCAGCAATGGCAATGAGCTCCATCACTGTGGTAAGCAACGCACTACTGCTGAAACGCTGGCAGTCAGCCATCGTGGATAAATCGTAATTGCCCCGCGCATTTTTCCAATCCACCAATCTTTTGGTCCCACCCATGAACATAGCAAACATTGCGGATCATCTGGAACACACTGGCTACATCGTTTTGGATAACGCGCTGTCCGCTCAACTATTAACCAAGCTGTTTAACCGTTGCCACAATACCGATACTGTTCGTTTTCAAACGGCACATATCGGTAGAGGAAACGATAAGAAACAAATCAATTCGATACGTGGGGATGTAATCAGTTGGCTGGAAGATTCCAATACCACAGACCAACTCTATCTGTCTTGGATGGAAGAACTGCGAACCGGCCTGAATGCGGCACTCTACTTGGGGCTATTTGATTACGAGAGCCACTACGCCATTTACGATGCAGGCGCAGGCTATGCCAAACATTCCGATGTATTGGCTGGCAAAAAGAACCGGATACTTTCTACGGTGTTGTACTTGAATGAAGACTGGCAATCGCTTGATGGGGGCGAGCTGGTTTTATTCGACCCGGAGGGTGTCGCTATCATCGCAACAGTTCAGCCAACATTCGGCAAGATGATCATTTTTTTAAGCGATTCATTCCCGCACGAAGTCCTGCTTGCCCACCAAACACGGCGCAGCATCGCGGGTTGGTTTCGCGTCAGCGGCAGTTAAATCTGAGTCATTTTTGGGTGGTACGCTTTATAATGAGCATTGTCGTTACACCAATTTTAACTATGAAATATTTTTTACTGTTATCCGTACTCTTACTCAGTGCTTGCGCAAACACACATAAAGAAACACCGATTGTTAACGAAGTACTCAGCGCAATAGACCAGAAAATTCTGTTTGAAGATATTCCGACTTACTCAAAAAGTTTAATTGGGACACCATACAAGTATGGCGGCACATCGCCTGATACCGGTTTCGATTGTAGTGGCTTTGTCGCGGATGTGTTTCGTCACACTGCGGGCGTGACGATGCCTCGATCCACCAGCGAAATCAATCACACAGGTCGTGCGATCAAAGCCGATGAATTGCGTTCCGGCGATTTGGTTTTTTTCAATACGCTGAAGAAAAAGTTTTCACACGTGGGAATTTATCTGGGTGACAACCAATTCATTCATGCCCCCAGCAAAGGCGGCAAGGTGCGCATCGATGATATGAGTGAAGCCTATTGGAAAAAAAATTACGACGGCGCGCGGCGCATCAATTTTCCGCACTAGCTTTACGCGCAGCTTTTAATTCTTCTGCGAGCTGGAATACCGACATCGCGTAAAAGTCACTGTTATTGTATTTGGTGATCACATCAAAATTATTGAATACCAACCAGTATTCCTTGCCATCTGCCAC
>JABFRF010000196.1 GCA_013141315.1 Gallionella sp.
GTACCACCGCCAGTCTCGTTATCATCGCCCGCAAAATTGCACGCACCGCTTGGTCTATTCACCATTATCATTCAACCTTTAACCCTGAGCGGATTACAAAATGCTTGACGTGAACCATAGAATCTCAATGCGAACGGACTTCAAACATAATCTGACCGGATCAATAATGCAGATTACTGCGTATCAGGTTAAGTGCTGTCATCGTGCTGTTTGCGTTATTACACGCACAAATGAGAAAGAGTCGCACTTGCGACTCTTTTGGGTGATCCTATCCACCAAGCCGGCAACCCGACCGGATAGATTCCGCCAGCTCAAATCATGTGACTTTTTTAAGCTGATTCCATTACCGAGTGTGAGATTTTAACGGCCACGCCAACTTTACCTTCCCGATTTTCGACCCGCACGATTTCACCTATACATTTGAGTATGAAGTTGACACCTTTTTTTCCAAACTCAATGATGAAGTGGATCGTCTCTCCGACTGCAAAAGTAGCGTCCACCCAAAAATAAACACCTGATGCACTGATGTCTCGGGTCATCCCTTGAAGGTTACCCAATCTGATTGTATGGGCTACCAATACACGCTCTTCATTGCGGAGTTCATGGATTTTTTGTGTTAGCAATTGGACGCTCACTAGGATATGAATTTGGGAATAACAACGTGAAAGCATAGTAAAAGTTTGGGTCAGATGAATCAAAGTACCCCGCTACATTTTTGCTAGTTGAATGCTGCTATATAATCAGTTCAGAAAATTGGGACATTCCAACTATTGACTTATTTTGCAAGGGTTGCATGCCGGATAAAATCTGCTTACAACAATACGCCATTCCGGTTAATTTAGAATTAAGGTAAGCTAAACGCGTTAATTGTGTTCCACGCTATCCTCACATAAAAATCCGAACAACATGTTCAGCCAAGCGCAAAGTATCCAACAAGAAGGTGAAGAATCACAGGAATTGCTCATCCAAGTCTGGCTGAGATTTGTCCTCGCCTGTGCCAGCTTGTTGGTATTTTTTGTCGATCCGATCGAGTCTGGTCTGCCCAGCCAGTTCACACACATGCTGCTCATTTCGTATTGTCTGTATAGCGCATGTTTTGTATTTGTGTATGACATGCAGTTATTTAGCGAGCTGGCTTCTAGCCGCTATGCACATTGGATCGACACGCTATTCTTCGGCTGTCTGGTTGCATTAACGGGAGGCTCTGACAGCATCTATTTTTTCTATTTCTTTTTCCCGATTCTGGTTGCGTCGTTTTCATGGGGATTCCGCGAGGGAATCAAAGTGACTATCGGGGCTGTGATACTTTTCACGTTGGCGGGTTTGGTCGCCATTTCAGCCAAACATCCTTATGACTTGGGAGAAGCGGTACTTCATCCCATTTCATTCATTGTTTTTGGCTACATGATTGCGCATTGGGGCAGGGGGCGCATCATCCTTAAACGCAGACTCGGGTTGATCCAGGAAGTCAGCACACATTGGAATCCGCGTTTTGGAGTGAATCATGCCATCATGATCAACCTCGGCAGGCTGGTAGAATTTTATCGGGGTAGCCGTTGTATATTGGTGATTTATCGCGCCCATCTTTCACCCAAAAACCTAATGTACGTCAGGGAACGCGGCAAATTGGATAGTCCGAGTGCCCCCAAGGAAATCGCAGAAACTACCGCCAAAGAGCTATTGTCTTTACCTGACTCACTCGCGATCGCTTACGAAAATCCGAAATTACACCGATTTTCTGGCTTTAACACCTGCGTCTCGTATGACATCAACACCTTGGAGCCAAGCAATCGATATTCATCTGAATGTGCAACGCTATCCAGCTTATTTGACGATGAATCGTTCATTTCGGTTCCTTATCGGCAACAAGGTGTCACGACAGGCAGAATCTTTTTAGTCGCTGGCAATGGTGCATTCAATCGATCTGATGTGGCCTTCACCCATCAAGTTTCCATCGCGCTATCTTCCGTGATAGAAAATATGCAGCTCATCGAGAATCTTGTAACTGAAGCAAGTGGTCAGGAACGTCACCGAATCTCACTGGACGTTCACGACACCACCATTCAGCCCTACATCGCTTTAACACTGGCTTTGGATGCAATAGTTAGGGAGTTTCCGGCTAATGATCAAATTAACGAAAGAATCGGTGAGATCATCAAGATGGCCAATATGACCATCCAGGATTTACGCAGTTATAAAGATAACCTGCGTGAAAAATCTTTGATGCGTGGCGAGGTACTCCTCTCCGCCATCAATAATCAGGCCGAACGCTTGCAACGATTTTACGGTATCCATGTTGATGTGATTGGCACGGTTGACCCAAATTTGCCCGGTCAATTAGCCGAAGCCGCCTTCCAAATCATGAAGGAAGGGCTGAGCAACATCCTGCGTCACACCAATGCCAAAAATGCCTTCGTATCAATTCAAAGCAATGACACACATTTATTGCTGGAGATAGGCAACGAAACCCATGCGCCGGCTAGGTTGAAACACTTCAGACCCAAATCAATCCATGAGCGTGTCGCTTCGTTGCAAGGCGAGACCTTGGTTGAAACTGATGTCGGGGGTTATACTGTAATACGCATGTCTATACCGCTCACTAGGGAGTAACTTATGATAGATACGACTATTAAAACGATTCGCGTATTGCTCATCGATGACCACCGCAGCGTACTGTGGGGGTTGGAAAAACTGATCGATAGTCAAAAGCCCAAGATGCAAGTGGTGGGTAAATTTACCAGCTTTGCCGAGGCTTCAGGCCAATTGTCGAAGCTGTCGCCCGATGTGATTTTGCTGGATATTGATCTCGGCGGCGAGCAAGGTATCGACGTGATCCCGCAACTTGCTCCGCTTACCCAAGCAAAGATTTTGATCCTGACAGGGTCACGCGACGCCACGCTGCATGACAATTGCGTCATTGCCGGTGCCAAAGGCGTGCTTGAAAAAGAGAATTCGCCAGAGACTATCTTAACCGCCATAGAACGTGTCAATGAAGGCCAGCTATGGATGGATCAAGCCCGAATGGGTCGTATCATTCTCGAGCTTTCCCGCAAAAAATCGGCAACAGAAAATGACCCTGAACGAAAAAAAATAGAATCACTTACACCCAGAGAACGCAATATCGTTAAAGCCGTTACGACACGGGCGGGCGCAACCGGCAGTGATGTGGCAAAAGAATTGCACGTCAGTGAAAGCACTTTACGCAATCACTTGAGTTCGATCTATGCCAAACTTGAGCTCACCAACCGGCTGGAACTGTGGGACTATGCTCATCAACATGGCTTGAATAAAGACCAGTGAACTTCCTGTCAATGCGTGAGGTGATTTTTTAGCACACCCTAAATCAATTCCAATTTTCCTCTCGACTTTTCCTGCAGAACACCCACTACATTGACTACGCTTTATATCCAATTGCCATGCAAAGCTACAGCTGATCTCCACCCACGCTGGCAAGACTTAGCCTGTCGTTATGCGCTTGTGGGTGGCGACGGGATCATTGCTCATGAAGCCGTCACGCCGCTCACCCACTTATCCGCAACGATAGCCAAAGCGCAAAGATTGGTCGTCATGCTCGCTGCGTGCGATGTGACATTGGTTCAGGTTGGCATCCCACCGCTATCTCCAGCCAAATTAAAAGCAGCATTGCCCAATCTGATCGAAGATCAGGTATTAGATAATCCAGTCGAGTCTGTGACCGTGGCAGGTGGCGTGACGAATGGCTTACTCACAGCGGCAGTGGTGCAGCGCGCTTGGCTGGAAAGCATTCACAAAGCGTTGATCGCCCTCGGCGCACAGAACTTCAGCCTGGTGCCTGCACAATTATGCTTGCCTCCCCAAGCCGGTCAAGCGGTCGCTGTCGCGCATCAGGATGGCGATCATGTCAATTTAACCCTACGCTTATCGGAACAAGCCGGCATGGGCGTGGCACTCATGACGCAACAGCCTGATGAAGTCATTCAGAGTTTGAACGCCGTCGTAGCCAATACGCCTATTATGCTTTATGTCACTCAGAAAAATATTCAGCCTTATCAAACCGCACTCAACAATAGCGGCCTGACAGCTCGTATCCACCTTGCTGCTGATGCTTGGCCATTATGGATTGCAGGTTCACACGGGAACAAGCTCAATTTATTGGCGGGACTCAATTCTGAGGCCTCCATCAAGGTTGATTGGCAACCATGGCGTTGGGCGCTGATACTTGCAGTTACGATTTTACTCGTCAACATTTTCGCTTTGAATTTCGACTGGTGGCAGATGAAGAATGAAGCTACCTCGCTGCGCGCCACCATGACGCAAATCTACCAAGCACGCTACCCTAAAGAATCAGTCATCATCGACCCGATTGCGCAAATGCAGCAAAAAATCGCATTTGCCAAACGTGATTCAGGCCTAGCTTCATCAGATGATTTCACGATGCTTGCTGCCAATTTTGGCGAGGCTTGGAATACTGTTACCAGTTCAGATAAACCCGCCATTGCCAAACTGGAATACCGCGAACACAGCTTGTTTGTTAGCTTAAAAGCAAACCAGAACAACAATAACGAAGCTCTGATAAAGCAAATGCAAGCTGCACTAACCAGACGCAATTTATCGCTAAATGTTGCGCCTGCTGAATCAGGCTTAGTGAGTTGGCAGATTCGGAGCATGAAATGAGGCTGGGTTACTCATTAGCATGCAACAGCGTCATTCCCGCGAAAGCGGGAATCCAGGCAGTCAAACAAATTACCGCAACGCGGGACAGCATGATGATTGTGTCCGCAACGCGGACGTTGTTGTTTTGCTGGGTTCCCGCTTTCGCGGGAATGACAAACGACAGGATTGTTTAGCATGAGCCAGCCTAATTTCATAACCCAACTCAAATTATCCTTCGCCGAATTTTGGTCGGTGCGTGATGCGCGTGAACGCAAGATGCTCACCATTGCTGCCGTAGTGGTCGCACTCAGCTTGATTTACGCATTGCTGATTTCTCCAGCGTTAACCGGTCGCGAACTACTGCGTAAAAAATTACCTGCGCTGCGTGAGCAAGTGGTGCAAATGCAAGCCTTGTCAAAAGAGGTGGCGAGCTATGGCGAACACACTCCGACTCTGGTCTCGCCCATGTCCCAAACGAGCATTTCCGCTGCGCTTTCTCGACTAAACTTAAAGCCACAAAGCGTAACGGTGACGGGTGATTTTGCGCAAGTTCAACTCACTGAAGTCTCTTTTGCCAACACCTTGGATTGGCTAAAGGACATGCAAAAAACTGCGTTGATTTCTGTGAGCGAAGCCAACATTACTGCGCTAGCGCAGCCCGACAAAGTCGATGCAAAAATTACTTTGCAACAGCATAGAAACCAATAATGCCCCGTTTCATACTTTGGTTGTTGGCGGGCAGCATCACGATTGCACTCACCACGCTGGCGTTTTTTCCTGCTACTTGGTTGGGTGCCATCGTTGAAAAACAAAGCGCGGGGCGCTTAACGCTGGGGGATGCGCAAGGCTCAATGTGGCGTGGTTCGGCCTTTATAGGCGGTGCGGCAAACGGTAACGAACCCGTCACTGCATTATTGCCCGGACGATTTTCATGGCGAATTTCGCCGATGATAATTTTTGGCCAAGTTAATGCTGAATTACAAAATCCATCGGCCTTGTCGCAA
Organism: Gallionella sp.; assembly: GCA_013141315.1. Classification (GTDB taxonomy): domain Bacteria; phylum Pseudomonadota; class Gammaproteobacteria; order Burkholderiales; family Gallionellaceae; genus Gallionella. The sequence goes on from JABFRF010000196.1 coordinate 5,637, forward strand.
GCGATTCATGTAACGGGCAGTTGGTCGCAGTGGCAGGTAAGCCCGGCTGAAATTTTAATTGGTGCAGAACGCTTGAGCAGCTTGGGTGCGCCGCTGAATACCATACAACCGTCCGGACAGATGCGCCTATCATGGCAGCCACTGCAACTCGCGAGGCAAAATGGGGCAATAGAAATGAACGGAATAGTCAATTTAGAAATGAATGGCATCGCTTCGCGGCTCTCCCCCGTCAAGCCCCTAGGCAGCTATAATCTGGCTATGGATTGGAATGGCCAACACGCGCAACTGTTACTCAAGACGATTAAAGGCGCGATGGTGCTAAACGGTTCAGGAACATTGAGCAACGGACGGTTGCAATTTTCCGGGTCAGCACAAGCCGCAATCGGACAAGAAGAGAAGCTGGCGAATTTTTTGAATTTGCTGGGACAACGCCGCCAACAAGACGGGCATGAAGTGATTGCGCTAGAGTTTAGATGATGGGAAATAAATTGATGACAATAAAACAATCTGCAAAGCTCATGCTGTTGTGGGCTGCGCTCAGCCTACAACCATCTCAGGCCGCTGACATCAACCAAGGATCACTCAATTTTATCGATGCCGATATTGAGTCTGTGATTGCCGCGATAGGTGATTACACCAATACCACCTTCATCATTGATCCTCGCGTCAAAGGCACAATCAATCTCACCTCAGAAAAACCGTTAAGCAAGGCTCAAGCATTTCAACTGCTGACCTCGGTGTTGCGCCTGCATGGTTACTCAGTCGTCAACGCCAATGGCTACAGCAAAGTTGTGCCAGAGGCAGATGCCAAGCTGCAAGGTGGTTCAGTTCAATCACAGAATGGCGCACGTGGTGACCAAATCGTGACGCAGGTATTCCACTTAAACTACGAGTCGTCAGCCAATTTGGTAAACGTATTACGCCCGCTGATTTCGCCCAACAACACCATCAACGCCAACCCCGGCAATAACACCCTCGTCATAACCGATTACGCTGATAACTTGCTGCGCTTAAGCAAAATTATTTCAGCGCTTGATAGACCTGCCAGTAGTGAATTAGAAGTCGTGCCAATCCGCAATGCCATTGCCAGTGACATTGCCGCTATGGTCAACAAACTTCAGGAAACCAGCGGCGCACCTAATGATGCGGGGCGGGTCAATTTGTTAGTCGATACGCGGAGTAATTCGATTATTGTTCGCGCGCCCTCCGAAGCACGCGCTAATTTAACCAAATCGCTCATCGCGAAGCTTGATCAACCCACTGCTCAACCGGGCAATGTGCATGTGGTGTATCTGAAAAATGCTGAAGCCACCAAGCTCGCGCAAACCTTGCGTGCAGTCGTTTCAGCCGACAATTCTGCTCCCAACTTCACACCTGCTGGCGCAGCCCCCACCCAAGTGTCATTGCCGAGCAGCGGAACAGCCGGATACATACAAGCCGATGCTGCGACCAATACACTGATCATCACCGCGAACGAAGCACAATATCGAAACTTGCGCAGCATCATCGACCAACTTGATGCGCGTCGCGCACAAGTTTATATCGAGGCGTTGATTGTCGAAGTCGATAACAGCAAGCTCGCCGAGTTGGGTGTCCAGTGGGCAGCGCTTGGTGGTAGCAGCACAATAGCTGGCGCTTCAACTGGCTTCTCCACAGGCGGCAATAATCTTAATAGCCAAATCGCCGCAAAGGCTGCTAAATCAGCCCCTCTGGCACTTGGCAACGGCTTAAATCTGGGATTGTTTTCCAGCCAATTAGGCTTGGGTGCATTAGTACACGCGCTGGAATCCGACACCAAAGCCAACATCCTATCGATGCCTAACATCATCACGCTAGACAATGAAGAAGCAAAAATCATCGTCGGTCAAAACGTCCCCTTCATCACAGGTCAATATACAACTTCCGCTTCAGCAGGTAGCGCAGGCGTAAACCCATTTCAAACCGTCGAACGCAAAGACATTGGATTAACCTTGCGGGTGAAGCCACAAATCTCCGAAGGCGGCACGGTCAAAATGGCGATCTACCAAGAGAATTCATCCATCTCACCCACGACGAATTCCGCAGGACTGATTACCAACAAACGTTCAATCGACACCAACATCCTAGTCGATGACGGGCAGATCATCGTATTGGGCGGATTGATAGATGACAAAGCAAACGACACCGATGACAAAGTTCCTGGCTTGGGTGATCTACCTTTGATTGGAGGCCTATTCAAGTATCGTTCACGCACCCGCGAAAAGACCAATCTCATGGTGTTTCTACGCCCTACCGTGATACGCAATAACGAACAAAGCGTCAGCTTGGCAACAGATCGCTACGACTACATCCGCAATTCAGAACTCAACGCCCAGCCGACGAAAAATGACCTATTGCCCAACGCGGGTACACCGACTTTACCACCACTACAAGATGGGAAAATGGACGGTGGAATGCTGTATAAACAGCTTCCCAACAATCCTGTAAAACCGTCGGTTCAGTGATAAATCCATGCTACCTTTAACCATAGGTAGCATACTGAAAACGCACTTAATTTTTTAGGAGGTTGCTTTGAAAACGAATCTGCTTGAACGCATCACGATTGAATCTGGAAAATGCGGGGGTCGCCCTTGCATTCGTGGATTGCGGATACGGGTTTCTGACATTCTCAGCCTGTTGGGGTCGGGTGCATCGCATCAGGAAATTTTGGCGGACTATTCTTCACTCGAAGAAAACGACATTCGCGCTGCGCTTGAATATGCGGCGATTCAAACCGATCACGCCATTCTAATTGCAGCATGAATTTGTTGGTCGATAACCAACTACCTGTGGCGTTGGCGCGCTTCCTTTCCGCTAACGACTTGGAATGTTGCCACGTAGCGGATGTCGGACTGGATGCAGTGAACGACGGCATCATCTGGCAGTATGCCAAAGAACCCGGCATGACGATCATCACCAAGGATGAAGATTTTCAGTTTCTTGCGAATCGTCAGGGCAGTATTCCACCGCAAGTTGTTTGGGTTCGCCTCGGCAATTGTCGTAAGGCAGCATTGCTCGATACCTTTGCCAAATTGATTCCTTCGTTACGAGAATTGCTAGCTGCTGGCAACGCTGTTATCGAAGTTCGATAAAGATTTCCACAAGATAGCCATGACTGACGCTCGCCTCCCCTTCGCCTTTGCCCGAGATTTTTTGTTGCTGACCCAGCGCGGCGGTAATGCGGACAGCCCGCTTGAATTGCTCGTTTCCGACACAACCACACCGAGCGCGATTGCTGAGGTGTCGCGTCATTTTGGGCGCGTTAAATTAACCTCCCTGCCACGCGCTGAACTCGAAGCCGCGATTGCCTCAGCCTATGCCAATTCCGGGGGCGATGCCGCGCAGGTGGTGGATGAATACGAGTCTGATCTCGACATCAACAAGCTGTTGTTGGATATGCCTGCGGTTGAAGATTTGCTCGCCTCGACTGACGATGCACCTGTAATTCGCATGATAAATGCCTTGCTGACTCAGGCATTACGCGAAGGGGCATCAGATATTCATATTGAGCCTTTCGAGCAAATTTCAGTAGTGCGTTTCCGCATAGATGGCAGCTTGCGCGATGTAGTACGTCCCAAAAAAGCCATTCATGCTTCGCTGATTTCGCGCATCAAAATCATGGCACAACTCGACATCGCTGAAAAACGTTTGCCACAAGACGGTCGCATTACTTTACGGGTAGGCGGCAAGCCAATCGATGTGCGGGTTTCCACCCTACCCACAGGACATGGCGAACGCGCGGTACTGCGTTTGCTCGACAAACAAGCGGGTCAGCTAGACCTGAAACATCTGGGCATGAGTCCCGAAGTATTGAAGCAGTTCGACAAGCTCATCGCGCAACCGCACGGCATCGTGTTGGTCACCGGCCCGACAGGTTCGGGTAAAACCACCACGCTGTATGCCGCGCTATCACAGCTCAATCACACCCACACCAACATTCTCACCGTCGAAGACCCCGTGGAATACGAGCTGAGTGGCATCGGTCAAACCCAAGTGAATCCGCGCATCGACATGACGTTTGCCAAAGCCTTGCGCGCCATTTTGCGCCAAGACCCCGACATCATCATGATTGGTGAAATACGCGATCTGGAAACTGCGCAAATTGCTGTGCAAGCTTCATTGACAGGACACTTGGTGCTGGCGACGTTACACACAAATGATTCCGCCGCCGCCGTTACGCGCTTACTGGATATGGGCATCGAGCCATTCCTGCTATCTTCGTCGCTACTCGGCATCATCGCGCAACGTTTGGTGCGCAAACTGTGTACGCATTGCAAACGATACGATGGAGAAATTTGGCATGCTGTCGGCTGTGAAAAATGCGGCAAGACCGGCTACCAAGGTCGCGTAGGCGTGTATGAATTGCTGCTGACCACTGATGAGATACGCGCGCAAATTCACACCAGCGCATCCGAAGCCGACATTCGTGCCACCGCGCAACACAACGGTATGCGCACCATGCGTGAAGACGGCGAACGCTGGCTGGTGGATGGCACGACGACGCAGGCGGAATTGTTGCGCGTGACGAAAGAATGAAGGTTAAGCCTGATGCGATGCTGACCCCTTTTACTCCGCAGCTTGTACAACATGGGATGGCGGCATTCCCGCCGCAAGCGTTTCGAGAAGCACTTGAACGGTTGCGTTATAATCATCCTACGCTGCAACTTTGAGGGGAGGTCTCAGGGGGTCTGAGCCTATTTATTTACTACATCACAGGAGATACTCATGAGTACATCGCAACAAATAGAAGTACAGGTTGACTACCATCCAAGCGGGAGGCTGACGCTAAAGGAACGTAATGTTGGAGAGACATGGGCCGACGTAAAGGCGCAGGGTCTCTTTGGCAACTCCGATCCTGCCTCTTTTTATCAACAGGTGGCAAAACGACTTGCGAAACATGCTCAAACTAATGTCACTGTGTCCAGTTATAAAGATACTGGGGGCAACTTAATAACCTAAATTATAGTCACATGCATATTGATCGCATCTTAGAGTTAACCGCCCAACCCAACCTTCGCAAAAGCGCGCAGACCCCACTTTCACGTTAAGCCTAAATAAACACTTCTACCGAAAGCCTCGAAATGAAATCACTAGTTATAACGCTTCTAGCCTTTACAACAATTACGCTTGCAGCTCCATTTGCACATGGTGCGGGAATGTTCTCGTTCCAATGCCCTGAAAATATTCCAACAGAGCAAAAGCAGAAGAAAGCTCTGAGTGACTTTATTAACTGGGCAATGCAGAAGTATCCAAATATTACAACTGAACAATTTGTAGCTTTGCGCCTTGAAATGCTTGAGAAAAATAAATGCGCTAAAACGCTAGCATCTATTAAATCGAATGAGTCCCCAGAAGCATCAAATAACAGGTATCAGTGCTTAAAAGGCAACGGTAGTCTTTATTTTTCAAGCGTCGGCGGGGAGGAATGTCAGTCCGTTCCTTTAGAAGCCGACTGGGTTAATTTTAGAGTCGAACCAGATTTAATAGTAGACATTATTCCTTCCAAAGTAGTCAAAGAAATTGATGGCACAAAAATATGGTCGCAATATTATTTGGCGCAGGTAGCAAGTTCATCTGACGGTGCTTGGAAATACAATTACGTTAAGAGCGTCACTAAATATTTCTGTAAAACCAAGCAACAGCTACTGATTCAAGGAGTCTATTATCTTAACGGAGAAATCCAGCATGAAAGGCTTTCCAATGAATCAATCATAGAAGAAATAGAACCTGGAACCATTTCAGAGTTAATTCTAGACTATGCGTGTAAATGATTAAATGGGTCAGGCTCTCATGGCATTCGGTTAACAGCGACACAAGAAATAGGGTCACTCGATTTGTTTTCCGCCATCACCTCACTGACATCCCGCTAACCAATCCACCATGCCCGCTTTCCGCTACGAAGCCGTCGATACCCTAGGCGCAACCAAAAAAGGTGTAGTCAATGCTGATAGCGCACGCGCTGCGCGCGCGCAATTGCGCGGACAAGGACTCACGCCCATTCAAGTAGATGCCATCGCTACGCAACTCGACGAAGCGGGTTTTACCAAGCGCAGTGCGTTTGGCGACAAACTTTCCACCAACGAATTAGCCCTGTTCACTCGCCAATTAGCCAGCTTACTCGAAGCCAGTTTGCCGTTGGAGCAGGCGTTTTCCGCGTTATTGGAACAGGCCGAACGCCCCTATATTCGCGACTTGATCGCCTCCATTAAATCGCAGGTCATCAGCGGTTCATCGCTCTCACAAGCACTGTCACAACATCCGCGCGACTTCGCCGACATCTATCGCGCACTGGTTGCGTCAGGTGAACAGATCGGTCAATTACCTCGCGTGTTATCGCGTCTTGCAGACTATATCGAGCGACGCAATGCGTTGGTACAAAAGGTCAAACTGGCGTTCACCTACCCCGCCATCGTCACCGTCGTGGCATTTGCCATCGTGATTTTTTTGCTCACTTACGTCGTGCCGCAAATCGTTTCTGTATTTGCCAACACCAAACAAAAATTACCGTTACTGACTGTGATGATGTTAGGCATTTCAGATTTTGTCAGACTGTACGGCTGGATCGTATTACTCGCCGTCATCGCGCTCGCATTTGCTTGGCGACGCGCATTGCAAGACCCCGCAATCAAACTGCGCTGGCATACTTGGCTGTTGACCGCACCGCTATACGGGAAATTTGAACGCAGCCTCAACACTGCCAGATTCGCCAGCACGCTCGCCATCACTACTGGTTCTGGCGTGCCAATATTGCGCGCGCTGCAAACCAGTTGCGACACCTTATCCAACGTGGCGATGCGCGCACAAGTTGAACAAGCCACCGCCAGCGTTAGAGAAGGTGTAGGGTTAGCCAACGCACTTTCCGCACACAAACATTTCCCCGCGATGCTCATCCACATGATACGAGCGGGCGAAACCACCGGAGAGTTACCCGCTATGCTGGAACGCGCTGCCAGCGCACAAGAACAAGATTTGGAACGACGTGCCATGACTATCGCCGGCTTGCTAGAACCCGCGCTGATATTGGCAATGGGCGTGGTTGTCCTGTTGATTGTGCTGGCGGTGTTAATGCCTATTATCGAGATTAACCAGTTGGTACACTAACGAAATTTACACAAAACCGTTCGCGGTGAGCCTGTCGAACCACACGTGAATAACCCTTCGACAAGCTCAGGGCGAACGGAGACTTTTGTAAAACCTGAGTCAATTAAAAGGAACACCATGAAACGTACACCACTCATCACCAGTTTTATCTTATTCATTACCTTATGCGCTTCAACCGCCTATTGGGCAATGCAACTCTTTAAGCCCGGGCAGCGGGCCATTGCCGCACCGCCTCAAACGATCCAAGCAGAACCGTCACTGGATGCTGCTGCCAGTCTGTTTGGCAGCCACGCAACTGCAACCGTCGCCAGCAACATCCAACTGAAAGGTGTAGTGGTTGGGAACAATCCAAATGAAAGTGTCGCGATTCTATTGTTGAGCGGCAAACCGGCACAATCATTCAGGAAGGACTCGGAAATCGCTCCCGGTATCGCCATCAAAGATATCCACAACGACTATGTGCTGTTGTCGGAAAACGGTGTGCTGAAACAAGTTAAGTTGCCCGATGCAATCAGAAAAAAATAGCTGCTCTCCGGTTACACCAAGCTAGTCATTGCATTGCCCCTAAAAGCTACTTTAGCTCATACATTGAGACTCAACTGCACCCGATGCGCCATCGCAAATTGTTTCCAGTGGCGTTGCTCCAATTCACGAATCGGCCACACACCGATCAAACTATTCACGATAAATAATTCTTCGGCGTTGATGACTTCTTCCCAACTCAGCGTGCGAATTTCGAGTGGCACATTGTTGGTATTTGCCCAGGAAATCACTCGATCACGCTGAATACCGGCTACGCCACAGCCCAATAAAGACGGCGTTGTCAGCGTACCGCTCAGCACCGCAAAAAGATTGCTGCGCACGCCTTCAATGACGTTGCCATCGGCATCCATCAGCAGCCCTTCGGCGATTTCTGTGTCGTTCCACTCACTTGCCGCGAGTACATTCTCTAAACGGTTAAGGTGTTTGATGCCCGCCAAGCGCGGTTGCTGACTCAAGCGTAATTGGCATAAGCGCGCTTTGATGCCGTGTGTTGACCACGCAGCAGGATAGTCAGGTAACGGTGCGACATCCCAGATATGCGTCGATGTTGTTTGAGTAGCAGGCGCGTAGCCGCGAGTGGAGATGCCACGGGTAACGATGAGTTTGATTGCGCAGTTATTGATTTCCAATTTTGGCTGCAAACTTTCGGGCAACCAGTCCCCTCCCCCTTGATGGGGGAGGGTTAGGGAGAGCGTGGAGCGTTCAGAGTCCCCCTCTCCCCAACCCTCTCCCACGAGGGGAGAGGGAGTATCTTCGTCGCGTGTAGTTCGTGCTGAACCAATTGAGTTTTGGCTCAATAGAACTTCTAACTCAGCAGAAAGCTGCGCAAAGTCTGGGCATCTTATGCCTATTGCAGCGCAATCGTGTTGGAGTTTTTGGTAATGAAGCGACCAATGCAGTGCTTGGCCGTTTGATACGCGCAGGGTACGGAACACACCGTCGCCGTAGAGAAGTCCTCGGTCACGGATGCTAATCAAATTGCTGGGTGAGCCGTTGATTAGCATAGTTGCAAAAAATACGATGTTCGACAGTAAGAGTATCCAGATTAAAATGCTAATCATG
>JABFRF010000104.1 GCA_013141315.1 Gallionella sp.
AATATGCTCATAAATCATAATAATTTTATTGGTGAATTTTCTACAATATTATTCAAAAGAAAATTTATTAACCAGCAGGATCCTGAAAATATTTTTTCTATTTTTAATGAAGAATTTAAGATTGGCTTAATTGATGTCCCTTTATATATTTCGATTCTAAGCCAATCGAATATGTTTTATTTGCCTTATTCCTTATCTGCATTTAGAAAACATAAATCCGGGGGATCAGATCCATTAACTAATCCATCCTTCCATCACGCAGTTTCTGACTGGTTTAGATTAATTCAAGGTGCCTATAGCTCAGGTTTGCTTAGCTCATCAGAAGCTATTACAGCTGCAAAAAATTATTTAGCCCTATCAAAAAATTTCCTGCCAATATTTCCTTCTGAGCTGCAGCCGTGGGATATCACTGCAAATCAATTTATCAAAAGTACGGACCCCATAAAATAACGCTCAATTTGATGAACAAATTGAAAATATCAATAAAAGCACATGCTCAATGTTTGCTTAATCTGAGAACCTAAATATGAGTCAACTCACAAGAAAGGGAATAATACTAGCGGGCGGTTCAGGCACACGTCTTCACCCAGTGACCTTGGTAATCTCTAAACAGCTATTGCCTGTTTATGATAAGCCTATGATTTATTACCCTTTAAGCACGCTAATGCTTGCAGGTATAAAGGATATTTTAATTATTTCAACACCGCAAGATACACCTCGTTTTGAACAATTGTTAGGCAACGGTAGCGAGTGGGGGATAAATTTACAATATGCCATTCAGCCCTCTCCTGATGGTTTGGCACAGGCTTTTATTATTGCTAAAGAGTTTATTGGCAACCAACCATCTGCGCTTGTCTTGGGAGACAATATTTTTTACGGCCACTCATTTCAAGATCAATTAGAGCGGGCGGCTCAGCGCAATGCGGGGGCATCAGTTTTTGCATATCACGTGCGAGATCCCGAACGATATGGGGTCGTAGAGTTTGATGTATCAGGGCGAGCTGTATCGTTAGAAGAAAAGCCTTTAAAGCCAAAATCAAATTACGCAGTTACGGGCTTATATTTCTATGACAATTCTGTTGTAAAAATCGCAGAAAGCTTAAGGCCATCAGCACGAGGCGAACTGGAAATTACGGACTTAAATCGTATCTATCTTGAGCAAGGAAAGCTAACTGTTGAGTTGATGGGACGTGGCTACGCATGGCTTGATACGGGCACTCATGAATCATTGCTTGAAGCCAGCCAATTTATTCAAACCATAGAAAACCGGCAAGGTCTGAAAATTGCCTGCCCTGAAGAAATTGCTTATCGCAAAGGTTTTATTGATGGTACGCAGTTAGAAAAACTTGCAATGCCGTTGTTAAAAAGCGGCTATGGCGGTTATTTAATGAGCATTTTGGAAGAAAAGGGGTCTCCCATATGAGGGCGATACCAACTAGTATCATGGGCTTGCTGATTATTGAACCTAAAGTATTTGGTGACGATAGAGGTTATTTTTATGAAAGCTTTAATCGAAGAAAATTTAGTGAACTCATTGGTCATGAAGTTGATTTTGTACAGGACAATCATTCTCGTTCAGTAAAAAATGTGTTGCGTGGATTACATTATCAAATTCTCCACCCCCAAGGAAAGTTAGTGAGAGTAACGCAAGGTGCGGTGCTGGATGTGGTGGTAGATATTCGCAAAAGCTCGTCTACTTTTGGGCAACACCTTGCTGTGGAGCTTTCTGCTGAAAACAAGCAAATGCTTTGGATTCCAGAAGGTTTTGCACATGGCTTTTCGGTGCTGTCAGATACGGCAGAGTTCCTGTATAAAACTACCGATTATTGGTTTCCAGAATACGAGCGCTGCTTACTTTGGAATGATGATGCCTTAGCAATAGACTGGAAATTGAGTGCGCCCCCTGCGCTTTCAGCAAAGGATGCTTCAGGAAAAAAACTAAGTGAGGCGGAGTTATCTTCTTAGTTAGGAGGTTCTCTTTTTGAAAGCGTAGTTGTTATAACTTCCAAGGCTTTATCAGTTGCGCCTCGATTGCCCCGAACAAAATCTAAACCTTGTTGATGCATGCTAGAAAGGATAGCGGTGTCATTTAATATTTTTTGTAGCTGGGTGATTAGCTCATCAATATTTTCTACTTGAATTGCAGCATCAGCTTTAACCGCCAATCTAGTTACCTCAGAAAAATTATAAGTGTGTGGGCCAACAACGACTGGCGTTCCAACAGCGCAAGCTTCAATTAAATTCTGTCCCCCGTAAGGCAATAAGCTCCCGCCAATGAAAGCAATATCTGCTACTTCGTAGTATGCAAACATTTCTCCCATGCTGTCCCCTAACACAACGTGGGTTTCGTTCAAGATCGGTAGATTTTCACTTCTGCGTTGAAAGGGGATGTTGCGCTGTTCAAGCAGCTGTGCAACATTTGCAAAACGTTGAGGATGTCTTGGAACAATGACTAGTAACGAGTTAAGGAAATTCAAGGGTTGCAAGGCATTTAGAATAAGTGACTCTTCACCTTCTCTCGTGCTTGCGGCTAAGAAAATTTTGCGAGCCGTGCCAAATCGGTTTTGAAATTGCTTGCCTAGTTGGAGCATGGAAATTGGCGGGGAAATATCAAATTTGAGATTGCCCATCACTGATACGTTCTTAGCGCCAAGTTGAGTGAGGCGAAGCGCATCCCCGGTGGTTTGAGCCGCAATACCGGAGAGATTAACTAAGGCCTCGGAAGTTAAGCGAGAAAATCGAGCATAGCCTAGTGACGATTTTTCGGACATGCGCGCATTGATTAGAAGTAAAGGAGTGCCTACCTTGCGACAAAGATGTATTAAATTAAACCAAATTTCGGTTTCCATTAAGATGCCAACCTGAGGGTTAAAATGCTTTAAAAATCCGCGTACCGCGAATGGATAGTCATAAGGAAGGTAAGCGCATACTACCTTGTCACCATAGATTTGTTGGCTTGTCGCGCGACCTGTTGGTGTAGTGCATGTAAGTAAAATTTGATGATTGGGGTGGTCGGCTTGTAAGCGAACAATAAGGCCTTGTGTGGCGCGGGTCTCTCCAACCGAAACGGCATGCAACCAAATAACAGGTTTGTCTGAGCGTGGCGTATAAAAGCCAAAGCGTTCGGCTACGTGATGCAAATACTCAGGCTGTTTGCGAGCGCGCCAAAGCAGACGAATAAAGATATAGGGAAGCAGCAGCCATAATAGAGCTGTATAGAGTGACCTCAAGCTCACTGAATTCTTACCTGATGGATTGCATCTATGACTGCAGTAATTCCTGGTACTAAAGAAATCCCGCCAAGATTAATGACTCGTGGTCCTTCATATAGACCAGTCAGTTTTGGATTTGTTGATGTGTAAATTCCAACGGTGGGGACACTAAGTGCTGCCGAAAGATGGGTTAGACCCGTATCCACACCAACCACGACATAGGTCTTTCCCAAAAGATATGCCGCTTCGTTTAGACTTAAGCGGGGAGGCGTTATGGCATTTGGAATGGCGGATGCAAGGCGGATGCTACGTAGCTTTTCAGCCTCACTTCCCCACGGCAAAATGCTGCGAATATTGTTTTGTTGCAAATATTTTCCTAAAGCAATCCAATTAGATTCGTCCCACAACTTGTTGGCACGACTAGTTGAGTGAAGCAAGACAGCATAAGATTCGTTGCCAAGCCAGTCAGGTCGAATAAGATTGGGTGTATGAATTGCAAAATCTGCTCGCCCTTTCAAGTTATATCCAAGTGATTGAGAAACCAATAGTCTGTTGCGTTCAACCGCATGCTGGCCAAGTTCAACAAGGTAAGTTTGCTGGTATAACAAGCTTGCAAGCGGCTCACGTGCGCTGCTCCAATCAAAGCCACATCGTAAACCGTGTGAGCCTAACATTAACAAGGCGCTCTTTAGCAAACCTTGAGTGTCAATGACGAAGTCATAGTGCCCTGCTGACAAAACCATCCTGAATTTTTTAAATTCGTGCCACGTCGAAGTGCTAAGAAGTTTTCCACGCCAACTACGTAACGAAACAGGAATAATTGCATTTACTTTTGGATGTAATTTGGGAAGCGCCGCGTACCCTTCCTCAACCAACCAATCAATCTGTGCATTCGGATAGTTTTTTACGATATCGCTGACGACAGGCAAGTTATGCAAAACATCGCCAAGAGACGAGGTCTTTACAAGTAAAATGCGTAGCGGTTGATTGTTGCTAATAGACTGCTTCATATCCATACATTAGAGTGTTATTGAATAATAAATCATGATGGTGCGGAGATTCAGGTTTAAGCGCATAGTAACTTATCGAATGAAATTTACTAATTGGCATATTATTCACCAATTTCAACATTTAACGGCTACCGACATTGGTAAATAACTGGAAAATGCATGTCGAGAAATTGGTACTCGCTCAATTAGTGGCGCATCAATAAGTGCTGCAATATTAAACTCATGGAGTTAAGTTATTTTTTGAGTAATTGGAGATTAAATGAAGGCTATTATTCTAGCTGGCGGATTGGGAACGCGAATCAGCGAAGAAACTTCGGTTCGTCCCAAGCCCATGATTGAGGTGGGTGGCAAGCCGGTGTTATGGCACATCATGAAAGCCTACTCGGCGCACGGCATCAACGATTTCGTAGTGTGCTGCGGCTATAAGGGTTATGTCATCAAAGAGTATTTTGCCAATTATTTTTTGCACATGTCAGATGTAACGTTTGATATGCGAAATAATAAAATGGAAGTGCATCAACAAAGTGCCGAGCCGTGGCGTGTCACATTGGTGGATACAGGCGAAACCACCATGACGGGAGGTCGCATTAAGCGTGTTGCCGAACACATTGGAGATGAAGATTTTTGTTGTACTTACGGTGATGGCATTAGCGATGTAAACATTACCGAGCTTATTAAGTTTCATAAACAGCATGGTAAGTTCGCCACACTTACTGCAACACAACCACCTGGGCGTTTCGGAGCGTTGGCGTTGTCAGGAAACAACGTATTAAATTTTCAAGAAAAGCCGCATGGGGATGGTAGTTGGATCAACGGCGGTTTTTTTGTTTTATCTCCTAAAGTGCTTAACTACATAGCAGGTGATGACACAATTTGGGAGCGTGAGCCGATGGAACAATTAGCAAGAGAAGGGCAAATCGCCGCGTATTTTCATTCGGGATTTTGGCAACCTATGGATACCTTGCGTGATAAAACGTATTTGGAAGAACTTTGGGCAAGTGGTAATGCGCCTTGGAAGACATGGTAGAGCCAGCATTTTGGACAGGTAAAACCGTACTGCTTACGGGTCATACAGGTTTTAAGGGAAGCTGGCTTTCTTTATGGCTGCAATCCTTAGGTGCGAAAGTAATTGGGTACTCACTCGCGCCGCCAACTAAGCCTAGCTTATTTGAAGTGGCTAAGGTAGCTGAAAATATGATTAGCATCGTGGGTGATGTGCGGGATTTTTCTGCACTTTCAACGGTGTTTGAAAAGCATCAGCCAGAAATAGTGATTCACATGGCAGCGCAAGCTTTAGTGCGCTATTCGTATACCAATCCAATAGAAACCTACTCCACCAATGTGATGGGAACGGTGCATGTATTGGAAGCCGCGAGACTAACGAATAGCGTGCGAGCCATCGTCAATGTGACAAGTGACAAGTGTTATGAAAATAAAGAATGGGTTTGGGGCTACCGTGAGAATGAACCCATGGGCGGTTATGATCCTTACAGCAACAGCAAAGGGTGCGCCGAGTTGGTGACAGCCGCGTATCGAAGTTCTTATTTTAATCCTGAAAAATATGAAGAGCATGGCGTGGCTTTAGCTTCGGGTCGCGCGGGTAATGTGATTGGTGGAGGTGATTGGGCTGAAGACCGATTGATTCCCGATATAATGCGTGCCCTTACGCAAGGCAAGACAGTAAATATCCGTAACCCCCATGCCATTCGACCTTGGCAGCATGTGTTAGAGCCGCTCTCTGGGTATTTGCAGTTGGCGCAAAAGTTGTATGAAGGCGGCGCGAGTTATGCTGAGGGTTGGAACTTTGGGTCGAGTGATGAAGATGCAAAACCCGTGCAATGGATTGTTGAAAAGCTTACTAAGTCTTGGGGTGATGGTTCGAGTTGGATACTAGATGGCGGCGATCATCCCCACGAGGCGCATTACCTAAAGCTTGATTGTTCCAAGGCAAAAGCGCGATTGAATTGGCATCCACGCTGGCATCTAGAAGAGACATTAAGCGCGATTATAGATTGGCAAAAAAGTTATCAGCAGGGTGCAGACATGAGAAAAGTAACACTGAAGCAAATTGAAGTTTACTCAAAAGGAGTGCAACCATGAGTAGCGTATTACGCAAACAACTGACAGCGGACGCAAACCATACGATACATTTTGTGCTGCCTCCAGAAATGGGTAATGAGGTTGATGTGCTTATTTTCCCTCGATTATCTACGAAGCAAGCCGCCCAGCAAGAAAGTTTGGCGATGTCTCAGTTGATGGATGAAAGTGGATTCGCAAAAAATGTGCTTAATAGCGCAGAAGAGGATTGTTGGAATGACCTTTGAGATTATCCCCGGCACGATTTACAGCGCGCATTTTCCATTCAGTGATTTAAGTAATAAGAAAAAACGTCCTGTGTTGGCGCTATCAGGCAAGGATGAGAACGATGATGTTCGCATTGCGTTTATAACCAAAACAGCTGTTGATGAAACACAAGGTTTTGCTTTAGACCAAGCAGATTTTAATAATGAAATGCTCAAGTACCAAAGCCATGTGCGCGTGGATAAAACGTTTAATCTTCACATTAGCCGCATAGAAAAATCTGTTGCCAGCTTGAGTGACAAAGGTTTTGAGCGAGTGCTGCGAAAATTGGTGACCTTAGATATTCCAAGTTATGCCGCACTAAAATACCGTAATAAAACTTTTACGCCAGGAACAAGCGTTGTTCCGCCCTCTGGCAAAGTAATTGGCGCAAGCGAATTAAAAAACATGGTGGATGCCTCGCTGGATGGCTGGCTCACCACAGGACGGTTTAACGAAGCATTTGAAAAACGCTTTGCCGAATTTGTTGGTGTGCCTTACGCCTTAACTACAACTTCGGGTTCTTCCGCCAACTTATTGGCATTTACAGTACTGACTTCACACAAGCTGGGTGAGCGTGCTTTGAAAGCAGGCGATGAAATTATCACCGTGGCAGCAGGCTTTCCGACTACTGTGAATCCGATGTTACAAAACGGCATGATCCCCGTATTTGTGGATGTGGATATTCCAACATACAACATTGATCCGCAAAAAATTGAAGCAGCGGTAACAGCTCGCACCCGTGCCATTATGGTGGCACACACGTTGGGTAACCCGTTCAATCTGGATGCCGTGATGGCAGTGGCAAAGAAGCACAATCTCTGGGTCATCGAAGATTGTTGCGATGCATTGGGATCACGCTATAAAGGGCAGCATGTCGGCACATTCGGCCACATCGCCACCTGCAGCTTCTACCCTGCTCATCACATCACCATGGGTGAAGGGGGCATGATTTTTACAGGTGACCATGAGCTGAAAAAAATCATCGAATCGTTCCGTGACTGGGGGCGCGATTGTTATTGCGGCCCAGGCTGTGACAACACCTGTGGCAAACGTTTCGATTGGCAGTTGGGCTCATTACCTTTTGGCTACGACCACAAATACACCTACTCACATTTAGGTTACAACCTCAAAATTACCGACATGCAAGCCGCCTGCGCTTTGGCGCAGATGGATCGTTTGCCTGAATTTATAGACGCACGTAAACGTAACTTTGCCTATTTGAAGGCACGGCTGAAATCTTGCGAAGAATTCTTGATCCTTCCAGAGGCCACACCAGATAGTGATCCGTCATGGTTCGGTTTTCCAATCACGATAAAAGAGTCATCGGGCATATCCCGCGTGGAATTGCTAACCTATCTCGATCAATACAAAATTGGTACGCGTTTATTGTTTGCGGGGAATTTAACGCGCCAACCTTACTTTGAAGGACGAAATTATCGAGTGAGTGGCAAGCTTACCAATACCGACAACATAATGAACAACACATTCTGGATAGGAGTGTATCCAGGATTGACTGAAGAAATGCTGAGTTTTGTAGCAAGTCAAATTGAGTCATTTTTTGGTGTGAATTTTTAAGTGATGCCAGCATGACTGAGGAGTTCGCAAAAAAAATACGCAGCCTCTCCTTGCAAATGGTAACGCGAGCCAAAGCATCTCATATTGGCAGCGCACTTTCTATTACCGACATTCTTGCAGTGCTATATGCAAAAGTGTTGCGTGTTGATCCAACACAGCCTGATATGCCTAGCCGAGATCGTTTTATTCTGAGCAAAGGACATGCTTGTGTTGCGGTATATGCGGCACTGGCAGAAAGAGATTTTTTTCCGGCTTTGGAATTAGAAACCTATGGGCAAGATCATTCTAATTTGATGAATCACATTAGCCATAAAGTACCGGGTGTGGAATTCTCAACGGGCGCGCTCGGACACGGTCTGCCATTTGGTGTGGGCAAGGCACTGGTAGCGAAAAAAATACAAGCTGATTGGCGCGTGTTTGTTTTATTAAGTGACGGAGAAATGGACGAGGGCAGCAACTGGGAGGCTTTGATGTTTGCAGCTCACCATAATTTAGATAATTTGGTCACGATCATTGATTACAACAAACTTCAAAGCTTGACCACGATACAAAAAACATTAGGACTAGAGCCATTAGCTGACAAACTTCGCGCATTTGGCTGGTCGGTAAAAGAAGTGGATGGACACAATCACGATCAATTGAATCAATCCTTGAGTTCAGTTCCCTGGGAGTTGGGCAAGCCGTCTTTACTCATCGCACATACAGTAAAAGGCAAGGGCATCAGCTTCATGGAGAACAAAGTGGAGTGGCATTATCGTAGTCCGAATGCGGAACAGCTTGCACAAGCCTTGGCGGAATTGGAGGCGAGTAATGCGTAATGCATTCATTGATGAGTTGGTGAACCAGGCTTCGGTAAATGACCGGGTTGCATTGATTGTGGGCGACTTGGGATATTCGGTGGTAGAGCCTTTTGCTGAACGCTTCCCCGAGCAATTTATAAACGCGGGTGTGGCCGAACAAAACATGATGGGTTTGGCCGCAGGCATGGCATCCGAAGGCTATCATGTTTTTGTATATTCAATCGCCAACTTTCCCACGTTCCGCTGTGCAGAACAAATTCGTAATGATGTTGATTATCATTGCCTGCCTGTTACGGTTGTGTCAGTGGGTGGTGGCTTGGCTTACGGAAGTTTGGGCTACTCACACCACGCCGTTCAAGATTTCGGATTGATGCGTTTGATGCCTAATATGCTCATTGCTGCACCCGGTGATCCGATGGAAACACGAGCTTGTATGCGCTATCTAATGGCGAATCCACAGCCTTCGTATTTGCGTCTGGGTAAAGCCGGTGAGCCATGTTTTCATTCGGCAGTGCCAACAATAGAGCCGGGAAAATGGCTGCAAGTAAAAGCGGGGGCATGTAATAAAACACTCTTGACCACAGGTGCACCATTGGCGTTAGCTAATCAGTGGATAGAAAAATCCGAGCAATACCGTGACTACGCGTTACACACCCTTCCGTTGTGGGGCATGGCAACCAAGGAAATCCAAGCAGCGAAAATAAAAAATTGGTCCGAAGTTACAACGGTCGAAGACCATTTGAAAGATGCGGGATTCGGCTCATGGATGTTAGAGGCCGTCATGGATACGCCAGAACTGTTAACTAGAATCAAAATTAAAGCCTTATCACCAAAAGTTTGTGGAATGGTGGGACGGCAAGAAGTATTGAACGAACTGGGTGGGTTGACCGCTGTTTGATTGCTCAATTAACAAATCATTCAGGGAACATTTTTAATGCGAATAGCCATTCTCGGTGCGACCAGCCAAATTGCCAAAGATTTGATCGTCTCGTTTTCTTCGGCAAGCAATAACCACCTTCATTTATTTGCACGTCGTCCAGATGAGGTGACGACATGGTTGTCGTCCGTGACGTTGGTTGGGCGTTATTCGATAGATAATTTCAGCGAATTTGCCAAGCATGATTTTGATGCTGTGATTAACTTTGTGGGGGTGGGCAATCCGGCGCGAACCGCCGCGATGGGTAATGCGATTTTTGATATTACGGCGCAATATGATCAGTTAGTTTTGGATTATTTGCAGACCCATCCCGCTTGTCGTTACCTATTTTTAAGTAGTGGCGCAGCCTATGGATCGGGGTTTGGTGAACCGGCTAATCGAGACACACCAGCGGTAATCCCACTTAATAAACTAGCCCCGCATGAATGGTACGGTGTTGCCAAGCTATATGCAGAATGTCGCCATCGCGCGCATCCAGAACTATCCATTATCGACATCCGCGTGTTTAATTATTTCAGTCACACACAAGACATTTCGGCGCGATTTTTAATCACTGACATTTTGCGCGCAATACGCGACAACACCATATTGAAAACCTCATCTGATTACATCGTTCGAGATTTTATTAGCCCCAGTGATTTTTATAGATTGGTGGATGCGCTATTGGTGGCACCTGCCACCAATGCTGCGGTAGATGTGTATAGTCGCGCACCAATAGATAAACCGACTTTGTTAAATGCGATGCAAGAAAAATTTGGTCTGCGTTATGAGGTTATTAAATCCCCCGCAGGCGTGAATGCAACAGGTGGCAAGCCGCATTACTATTCATTGAATAAGCGCGCGGCAGAGTTTGGATACCAACCCAGTCTGACCTCGCTGGAAGGCGTGTTGCAGGAATCCGAAAAAATTATTAAGCGTAACTTTATCTAATGCACTACTCCCCTGTCATCGCCGCCCTTGTCACGTTAATTCTGACCTTGTTTCTCTCCCTGAATAAACAGGGGCTGCTGCAAGACATTCCCAACGACCGCTCGCTACACACCACGCCGATTCCACGCACGGGTGGTATCGCTTTAATGTCAGGTGTTATTTTAGGTTGGATAATGATGACCGAATCGTGGGCGTGGTGGATTGTCTTGCCTATGCTTGGATTATTTGCGGTGTCGGTAGTGGATGATGTACGCAACTTAAGTGCTAAAACTCGATTGATAGGGCATGTGGTTGCAGCGTTGATTGTCGTGGTGAGTGCCGGAATAAGTTGGATATGGATGCTGCCCGTATTTTTATTTATCGTATGGATGACCAACCTATATAACTTTATGGATGGTTCGGATGGTCTGGCCGGCGGTATGGCTTTGTTCGGATTTAGCTTCTACGGCATTGCGGGGTTGATGAATGGCAATGTACCCTTTGCTATGATGAACTTTACCGTGGGTGCAGCGGCATTAGGATTTTTGTATCACAACTTCCATCCCGCCAAAGTATTCCTAGGCGATGCGGGATCAATACCACTGGGCTTTTTAGCAGCTGCATTTGGTGTATGGGGCTGGCAACAAGGCTATTGGCCGTTTTGGTTTCCGGTCTTGGTTTTCTCACCATTCACAGCCGATGCATCCTTCACATTGATTAAGCGAATACGACGCAAAGAGAAATTATCTGAAGCCCATCGTAGCCATTATTACCAACGCCTAGTACAAATGGGCTGGGGGCACAGTAGCACCGCGATTGCTGAATATATATTGATGTTCTTGGCGGGTGCAACTGCACTATGGGCAATTAGTTTAGATGCAGCAAACCAAGCGAATTTTTTGGCGGGATGGGCTGCGATTTATTTAGGATTGGCAATGTGGGTAGATCGTCGCTGGCTTGCGCATCTAAAGCAAGATGCTACAGAGGATAAAGCGGAGAATTAAAAATTGAGAACGCTTTCTGTCTGCATCAAAAATGTGGTGCATTAATGCTTAAGACAGAATCAATCATTTCGACCTTAGTTAAGGTTGTTAAATTGAATCATATAAATATTCCACTCAAAAACGAAAATTGGGTTTCGTTGGAGGTTTTGATAAGAACATAAGTTTGATGTATTTGTAATAAGTATATTCTGCGTTATAAATTGCTAGCATTAATCCATGCTGCCCGTCGAGAAAACCCAGACGTGCAAAATAGGTTCTCAAAAATGCAACTAAACCATGTAGTACTGCTTTATATACATTTCCGGTCTTGCCGCTAGTTTGCATATCACGCGCGTGCCCACTTGAGTACCGATCTAATTTTTCAAGCACATCGTGCATGTTCGGGTAACTGTAGTGAATGATGCATTGCTTTAAATGTCCGATTGATCCATTTACAGTCATATGTGCGTGTAAGAAATGATCTGTGAAACTTGATTCAGAACGTCGTCCGAGTCGAAGCGTATAGTCGGGATACCAGCCTCCATGACGTATGAAGCGACCGCAAAATTCAGATAAGCGCGGAATGCGTAAACCGTTATGTCGACCATTTCGAATAGCCGTCATAATTTCGTCACGGAGTAATGGGCTAATGCGTTCATCAGCGTCGAGTGACAGCACCCATTCACTTGATGCTAAGGAAAATCCACGGGCTACTTGAGGCCCGTAACCCGGCCAGTCTGTTTCGATAATGCGCGCGCCTGCGGTTTTGGCAAGGTGTACCGTTGCATCGCTACTGCCTGAGTCAAGTACCAACACTTCATCGGCGAAAGAAGCACTCGCAATACATTCTGCAATGTTTCGTTCCTCATTTTTGGCAACGATTACAATACTGAGAGAATGTTGGTTTGGCATAGTGGCAGTATCGGAACTTGATTTGGTAAGACTCTATTTTCTGCTATTGAGAGGTAAATGCGCAACGGTTTAAAGTGAAGTGTTTACTAAATAGTGTTTACGTTTGTAGCTAAAAAATATCCAGAGCAAAAAATCAAGGAATTAGCCGATATTTAATGCTAACCTACAATATCCTAGAATTTGATGAGCTTAGGATGTGACCGAAAAAACTATTGGAGGATGTGTGGCTAATGGGATTGGCAAGATTTAGTACTGATCAATGTGTAGTGAAAATTAAAATTTATAGAAAATTATGAGTACACCCAGCATTAGCGGTTTTACCTTTCTACGTAATGGCATCAAGCTTGGCTTTCCTTTTGAGGCATCAATTGGTTCGCTGTTACCCTTGGTAGACGAATTTGTCATCGCTGTTGGTGCTGGTGAAGATGACACGTTAAATAAGATTAAATCTATCGGCGATCCCAAAATTCGTATTATCGAAACAGTCTGGAATGAGCGGATGGCTGAAAGGGGTTTTGTCTACGCCCAGCAAAAGATGATTGCGCAATATTCATGTATAGGAGACTGGGCATTTTATCTTGAGGGTGATGAGGTGCTACACGAAGCTGAGCTGCCAGCTATTCGTTCGTCCCTAGAAAAGCATCATAACAATCCGGAGGTAGAAGCTCTTGTATTTGATTATCACCATTTTTATGGGTCATCGGATTGGTGCGCCATTAGCCCCGCGTGGTACAGGCGTGAGTGCCGTTTAATTCGAAACACAATTCGCAGTTATGCGCCGGATGGTCAATTTTGGGTAGTAATGGATAAACATCGGCGGGGTCGAATGCCTAAAGCTGCGCTTGCTAATGCGCATATCTATCACTATGGCCACGTCCGTAAATTGGACTACATGCAAGCTAAGATGGATCAAGTTAGCAAATATTGGTTAGGTACTGCTCCCAAGATGTCTTATTCCATTGACCCACTTGCAATAAGACGATTTACGGGCATGCACCCACAAATTGTATTGGACTGGTTATCTTCGGAGGCAGAGACACAATTCAACCTTAATCCTCACCACCAGCTTACTAAAAGAGAGCGACGTCACCGCCTTGCCATGAAATTGGAAAAGTGGTTTGGGCTGGAGCTCAGTCATAAGCATTATAAATTGGTCGCTTAAATTATGAGTGATTCAAAGCGTTACACTATAGTTATTCCAGTGTTTAATCAGTTGCACTACACCACGATGTGCATAAACAGTCTTATTGAACAAGGCGTAACTCCCAATGACATTTTGGTGATTGATAATGCCAGCAGTGATGAAACACCAGCTTGGTTAGCGCAGCATCCAGAATTTCAACAACAGCGCAACCGAGTTAATCTGGGGTGTGGAGGTGCTTGGGCGCAAGGGGCTTTACTCAACCTTAACGCCGAATGGATTGTACTGCTCAACAATGATGTGCTGGCTGGCCCGCATGCAATAGATGCGTTGATTGATGGCGCAGAGCGGGAGGGCTTGC
>JABFRF010000092.1 GCA_013141315.1 Gallionella sp.
GTGAAACGACTCCGCGCCAATGATAGTGTGGATTACCCATGCGAAAGTAGGTCATCGTCAGACTCCTTATAAACAACAAAGCCCTCTTCGTGAGGGCTTTGTTGTTTCCAGCATTTGGTAATTTGGGGGATAGCAATTCTGGGGATGAAAAAGCCTTCGGGGTGAGGGCTTTTAAGTTTGCTACTGGCTATTTGTGTGGGTATTGCTCATTCTGTTTGGTACAAATTACCTGACCTTTAGTATCTGCATACCTTTGAGTAAGTTCATCGCTTGATTCAGTTGATAGTCATTCTTCGCACCAAATTCTATAGGAACAAATTTATTAGCATTGTCTTTGCTTTCGCTTGAGGGGATTGTCTTTTTAATGGGAGCGTTGGGGTTCTCCTCAGAAACTTTATCATTGATTAAATGCCGCCCTAAATCTGCTTCATGCAAAGTTAACATGCCGTTGTCATGCACAGCTGAGGATGGGTCTTCAACCAAAATATCCGGCTCGATTCCTTTAGCTTGGATGGAGCGTCCGTTGGGCGTGTAATAGCGGGCAGTGGTGAGTTTGATGCCGGTGTTATTGCCAAGAGGTAATATGGTTTGCACCGAGCCTTTGCCAAAGGTTTGCGTGCCCATGATGATGGCGCGCTTGTGATCTTGCAGTGCGCCAGCGACAATTTCTGATGCTGAAGCTGAGCCGCCGTTAACTAATACGATTAGTGGCACACTTTTTACGGCATCAGGAAGTTTCGATAAATAATCCGAGCTGATGCTGCTGCGAACGTAGTTTTGAGGGGTGGCAGTCAAACGCATTTTTGCATCCTCTGTGCGCCCTTCGGTATAAACCACTAGCTTATCTTTGCTTAGAAAAGCCGCTGATACACCAACAGCTGAAGTAAGCAGCCCACCCGGGTCATTACGCAAATCAAGCACTAAACCTTTCAGCGAACCTTGGTTTTGCTTGTATAAAGCTTCAATGGCCGTAGCCAGATTCTCTCCTGTTAGCTCTTGAAATTGAGTGATACGAACATAGCCGTAACCCGGCTCAATTTGCTTGGATTTAACACTTTGAACCTTGATAACTGCACGGGTTAATGTGAATGTGAACAGCTTGGGCTCGTTTTTGCGGGAGATAGTCAAAATGATTTTGCTGCCAGCTTTGCCGCGCATGTGACTGACCGCATCATTGAGCGATAAGCCTTTCACCAGCGTGTCATCCATCTTGATGATTAAGTCGCCGCTCTTGATGCCAGCTTGGAATGCGGGCGTATCTTCTATCGGAGAAATGACTTTAACTAACCCATCTTCCATGCCGACCTCAATACCCAGCCCGCCGAATTCGCCATGTGTGGTGTCGTTCAATTCCTTGTATGCCTCGGCATCCAAATAAGCAGAATGAGGATCCAGCCCATTTAGCATACCTGTGATAGCCTCTGTGATGAGTTTTTTATCAGAAACAGGTTCAACGTAATCGCTTTTGATGCGACCAAACACTTCGGTAAATGCGCGCAAATCTTCAATAGGCAGTGTGGTAGCAACAAGCGCCATTTCAGCCTTGGCAGCGTATTGCATACTAATTGACACACCAGCAACCAAACCTAAACTCACCAAACTAACTTTTTCTAAAAGACGCATATTTTCCTCGGCATTATTTTGCTGCGAGCCACTTGATCGGGTCGAATGGTTTACTTTCGTGGCGCAGCTCAAAGTATAAACCCGATTCCTCGTTGCCGCCGCTATTACCCACCGACGCGATGGTGTCACCGCCGATCAATAAGTCGCCGACTTGCTTGAATAGCGTTTCATTGTTGCCATATAAACTCATATAGCCCATGCCGTGATCGACTATGAGTAAATTGCCAAAGCCGCGTAGCCAGTCTGCAAAGACTACACGCCCGGCAGCGACAGATTTTACCGCTTGTCCATTTGCCGTTTTTAAAAAGAGGCCCTTCCATAGCACTGTGCTATCAGGTCTGGGCGTGCCAAAATGATTGGTGACTGCACCTTTGACAGGCAATGCCAGCTTGCCTTTTAGTTTCTCAAAGGGGTACTCATCGAAGCGATTGTCGGGTAAATTGTCATTGCTGAAAATGGAATTTGATTTGGGTTGCGCCAGTATTTTGGCAAGCTTATCGACCAATCGAGCGAGATGAGTTTCATCTCGCTGTAAGCGATTCACTTCGCGGCGTTGCTGGCGCAGTTGCTGTGAAAATTTCTTCAACATCTGTTGCCGAGCTTGTTGGCTTCTTTTTAAGAAGCTGCGTTGTACAATTTCTTCGGCACTTAACGCGGTAAGTGCGGCACTTTGTTCTAGTGTCTCTGTACGATTAGTTTTAAGTACGTCGAGATTGCTGCGCAGCGCATTTATTCCCGTAGCTCGGTCACGAGCGATATATTGGTAATACTGAAGATTGCGTGCAAGTTGGCTAGTTTCTTGGCTGTTAAAGAATTGCTCGACATAGCTTGTGCTGCCATTCGTGTATTGCAGGTACAACTGTTTACTGAGTAATTGCTGTTGTACTTGTATCGAACTCGACAAAGAATATTGTTGGGTTTGCAGCTTGCTAAGTTTTTTATTTGCCAATTTTCTTTGCTCGCTTAGTTCAGCAATTCTGCGATTGCTGTTGCTAATGGCATGTTCAGATTCACGAAGTGCATTCGCAGCTTTCAACTTGAATGCGTCAGTTTGTTCTACTTCCCGTTGCACTGCGATGATGCGCTTGCGTAGATTTTCCAGTTCCTTTTGTTGTGTGGCGGCAAACGAGGTGTTGTTTGCGATTAGGCAAAACAGTAATGTGTAGAAAGCTTGTTTGAGGCGAATCACTGCACTTGAATT
The DNA here is from genome assembly GCA_013141315.1 of Gallionella sp. Lineage (GTDB taxonomy): Bacteria > Pseudomonadota > Gammaproteobacteria > Burkholderiales > Gallionellaceae > Gallionella. The sequence goes on from JABFRF010000092.1 coordinate 2,825, forward strand.
AAACTTTTCCCCGTCATTTCCAAAGGCTGCGGTAAACCCATGATGGATAACAAGCTAGGGGCAATATCACGTAAAGCGCCCTGCTCGATCAGTTTGAATTTGCGTCCGATATAGAGAAAGGGCACACGATTAAGTGTGTGTGCAGTGTGGACCTGATGCGTGTGATGATCGATCATTTGTTCAGCATTGCCATGATCGGCAGTAATAATGACTTCTCCACCGATGGCTTGCATTGCTTTAACGACGCGCCCAATGCACACGTCTAGGGTCTCAATCGCTAGCGTGGCGGCAGCCATGTTGCCACTATGCCCAACCATGTCACCATTCGCGTAGTTGCAAATAATTGCATCGTACTCACGGCTCAGAATAGCGGCTTCTAATTTGTCCGTCACTTCAAATGCGCTCATTTCCGGCTTCAGGTCGTAAGTTTCAACCTTTGGGGATGGTACTAAAATTCGGTCTTCATTGGCGTAAGGCTGTTCTTTTCCGCCGTTGAAAAAATAGGTGACGTGCGCATATTTTTCGGTCTCGGCAATGCGTAATTGTTTTAGACCCAAGTTGGAAATATATTCGCCAAAGTCATTGTGTATCGCATCTTGCGTGTATGCGCAGGGGTAGTTAAATTCCTCGCCGTAGCGACTAAGAGTCACGAAGCTCGCCAGCTTGGGGCGATAGCTGCGAGCAAATCCGCTAAATTTTTCGTCGGTTAATGCGCGCGAAATTTCACGTGCGCGATCCGCGCGGAAATTCATAAACACCACCACGTCATTGTCCTGCATGCTAACGGCTGAGTCGCCATTCGCAACTATCGATGTTGCTTTAACAAACTCGTCCGACTCGCCGCGCGCGTAAGCTTGCTCTAATCCGCTGAGCGCATCGCTTGCAGAAAATTCCGCGCGCCCTTGTGTCAGCAAATCATAAGCAGACTGCACACGATCCCAACGCTGGTCTCTATCCATCGCGTAAAAACGCCCGACGATGCTAACAATCTGACCCGCGCCTAACGCTGCGCATTTGTCTTGCAACAGTTGCAGCGAAGTTGCCGCGCTTTTCGGCGGCGTATCACGACCATCTAAAAACGCGTGTAGGTAAACTTTCTTCAAGCCATTGCGAGCTGCCATGTCCAGCATGGCGAGAATGTGATTTTCGTGACTATGCACGCCGCCAGCAGACAGCAAACCCATGATGTGCAACGCGCTGTTATTTTGTTTGGCGAGCGTAACGGCATCGCTCAAAGCAGGGTTGGTGAAAAAGCTGCCATCTTCAATGGCGACATCGACCTTGCTTAAATCTTGATACACCACGCGCCCCGCGCCAATGTTGAGATGGCCGACTTCGGAGTTGCCCATTTGCGTGGCAGGTAAGCCGACAAATTTTTCAGATGCATTGATTAAGGAGTGCGGATAATCGTGCCACAGTTTGTCCCAATTGGGTTTGTGAGCAGCTAACACAGCATTGTTGTCGGCATCTTCGCTGTAACCGAAGCCATCCAATATAACGAGTAATACAGGCGTGACGTTCATTGAGGTAAAATAAGTAGTGGCTAATTTTGTAAAGTGTAATTTTAGCTGATTATCGTATTGGGAGGCGTAATTGTGACTGGAAAATTGATCGATAAAGAAGAGGATATTCAACAGGCGGCGCAGGCGATGAAAGCAATTGCGCATCCGCTGAGGCTGAAAATTTTGTGCGTACTGGGTAATCAAGAGCTCAGCGTGCAAGATATTGTTGAGCAAGTTGGCACATCGCAAAGCAACATCTCGCAGCATCTAGCCAAAATGCGTGATCAAGGCGTCTTGGCCACACGTAAGGAATCGAATTGGGTGTATTACCGAATTGGTGACATACGCACACTCAAGTTGATTGGCATGATGCGGGATGTATTTTGTACTGTTTAGAGAGGACTTGATTTTTCTTCATAATATTAGTATATTCTAATATATATAAATATTGGATGACGAGGACGTAGTGAAAAAGTTAGTGAAAAAGTATTGCTTGGGAATGTTTTTGTTGGTGAGTGTCGCAACACTACAGGCGGCGGAACAACTTGCTGTTGCGCCTGTAGAGTTTCGTGAAGTGGCACAAACCTATAGCGTAGAGGGCGTGGTTGAAGCTACGCGTCAGTCCACGGTGTCAGCGCAAATTGCGGGGCGTGTAAAAGAAGTGCTATTTGACGTGGGTGATCACGTCAACAAAGGGCAGGTGATTTTGCGCATCGACCAAAGCGAAGCAGCACAAGCTGTCGCGGGTAGCCAGGCGCAGGTGTTGCAAGCACAAGCCAATTTGCAAAACGCACAAGCCACCTATGAACGCAGTAAACAATTATTTGCACAAAAATTCATTAGCCAAGCTGCTTTGGATAAAGCACAGGCAGATTTTCAAGTCGCTTCAGCTCAAGCCGCGGTTAGCAAAGCAGGTGCGGGGCAAGCAAATTTAACGCAAGGCTACACCACTGTTATTGCTCCCTATAGCGGCTTGGTAGGTGCGCGCTTAGTGGAGGTTGGCGAAATGGTCATGCCCGGCAAGCCATTGATGACAGGGTTTGATCCTGCCGCGTTACGCGTGGTAGTGAATGTGCCGCAATTTAAATTGGCGGAGATTGGCGTGCATCCTCAAGCCAGTGTTGAAGTGCCCGCACTGAATCGTTGGATTAAATCAGCGTCCACTATTGTGCAGCCGTTAGCGGATGCGCGTACTCACAGTACGCAAGTGCGGATTTCCTTGCCGACCAATCAATCAGGCGTTTATCCGGGAATGTTTGTTCGTGCGCATTTTGTGGTGGGCAAGCAAAAAAAAATCGTGATTCCCAATAGTGCCGTATTGCGCCGCAGTGAGGTGGTTGCGGTGTATGTGGTGGATGAAAAAAATAGCGTGAAATTGCGTCAAGTTCGGTTGGGCGATGTTCAAACGGAAGGTGTAGTGGAAGTATTGGCGGGGTTGAGTGCTGGCGAACGCGTTGCGTTGGATCCGATTAAAGCGGGCATGCTAAAGTAAAAATTCGTTAAAACTGCCATAAGCCGTCACAAGCCATTATAGATAGTGCTTGTTGGCGGCTTTGAAATTTATTGAGGTGAAGAAATGGGTATTTCAGGACGCATTGCCAAATATTTTCTGCATTCGCAGATGACACCGTTGTTAGCACTGGTTGCCGTGCTTTTAGGGACTTTTGCGGTGCTGGTTACACCTCGCGAAGAAGAGCCGCAAATCAATGTAACGATGGCGAATGTAATGATTGCCTATCCGGGCGCATCGGCAAAAGATGTGGCGCAAACGGTCGCTACACCTTCCGAGCAAGTGCTGTCACAAATCGCAGGTGTAGATCATGTTTACTCGGTGTCACAACCGGGCATGGCAGTGATTACGGTGCAATTCAAAGTGGGCGAACAGCACGTGCCGTCACTGGTGAAGCTGTATGACGTGGTGCATTCAAATTCCGATTGGCTGCCTGCAACGCTAGGTGTATTGCAGCCTATCATTAAAGCCAAAGGTATCGATGATGTACCGATAGTCGGATTGACTTTGTGGCGCAACCAAGCCGCAGGTGGCGGACTCGAACTCACTCAAGTGGCGCACGCGATTGAGGTTGAATTAAAGCGTGTGTCGGGTACGCGTGAAGTCTCTACAGTGGGTGCAACCCAGCGCATGGTGCGAGTGTTGCTAAATCCCGAAAATCTGAATGCGTATCAGCTCTCAATTCAAGATGTGCGTGCAGCATTGCAGTCGGCAAATGTCTCGGCGAATGCGGGCGTGTTGGTGCAAAACAATCGAGAAGTGCTAGTGCAAACGGGCAGCTTTTTAAGTAATGCCAATGAAGTCAAACAACTGGTAGTCGGTGTGTTTGAAGGCAAGCCGATATATTTGCGCGACATCGCCGAGGTACATGATGGTGCAGATCAACCCGCCAGTTATGTGTGGATGGGTACTGGGCCAGCGGCAGAAGACAAGCACATACTAGGTAACGGCGAATTTACCGCTGTCACCATCGCCATCACCAAAAAACCTGGCGCAAATGCGGTGGAGGTAGCCAATAAATTATTGGCACGTATAGAAGAGTTAAAGGGCAGCGTGATTCCCGCCGATGTTCAAGTTAACACTACGCGAAATTACGGCGAAACAGCAAACGACAAAGCGATGAAGCTGATTAAAAAATTGCTCTTCGCTACCGCCGCAGTCGTGCTATTAGTTTGGCTGACGATGGGGCGGCGCGAGGCTTTTGTTGTAGGAATAGCCGTTTTGCTAACGCTTGCGGCTACGTTGTTCGCTTCATGGGCGTGGGGATTTACGCTCAACCGAGTGTCATTATTCGCATTGATATTTTCAATCGGGATATTGGTCGATGATGCGATTGTGGTGGTGGAAAATATCCACCGCCGTCGCGCATTAGCGACTCATCAACCGTTATCAGTGATCATTCCGGAAGCGGTGGATGAAGTCGGCAGCCCGACAATTTTGGCAACCTTTACCGTGATTGCCGCCTTGCTGCCAATGGCGTTTGTTAGCGGATTGATGGGGCCATACATGAGCCCGATTCCGATCAATGCCAGCATGGGCATGTTGATTTCGCTGGCAGTCGCATTCGTCATCACGCCGTGGTTGGTGTTGAAGTTTGCCGGTGCACATCATGAAGAAATTCACGATGAGCGCGATACCAAATTGAGCCGCTTTTTCCGTGCCGTCCTAAGCCCATTTTTAAATGGTGTGCATGGCAAGTCGGCGCGCCGTAAATTGTGGCTGGCCATATTGGGCGGTTTGCTACTCGCTATCTCGCTAGGTGTCGTCAAGTTGGTCGTGTTGAAAATGCTGCCGTTCGACAACAAATCAGAATTCCAGGTGGTGGTGGATATGCCAAGTGGTACGCCAGTTGAACAAACCAATGCGGTGTTGCATGAGTTGGGCAGCTATCTGGCGACCGTACCGGAAGTTACTGATTACGAGGCTTACGCAGGGACGGCTTCGCCCATCAACTTTAACGGCTTGGTGCGGCAATATTATTTGCGCAGTGGCGCAGAGCAGGGTGATATTCAGGTTAATCTACGCGACAAACATCAGCGCAATCGTAGTAGCCATCAGATTGCAACGTCGGTGTTAGCGCCGATACAAAAAATCGCACAGCAATGGAATGCAAAAGTAAAAATCGTAGAAGTGCCACCGGGCCCCCCGGTGATGTCACCAATCGTGGCGGAAATTTACGGGCCGGATTATGAAGGCGCGCGCAATGTCGCCACTAAAGTACATGAGCAATTTGCCAAAACTGACAGCATTGTTGGTATAGATGACACGCTTACCGAGGCCGCGCCCAAGTTGCTATTGCAGGTGTTGCAAAGCAAGGCGGCATTGTTGGGTGTCGCACCGCATGACATTGTGGATGTGATTGGTGTGGCGCTATCCGGGCAAGATGCCACATCGCTGCATGATGCCAACTCGAAGTATGCTCCGCCCTTGCGTATTGGCTTGTCTGCCGAACAACGCAGCAACATTGATGCAGTTTTGAAACTTAAAGTGCGCGCAAAAGATGGTGTGCTCGTACCGCTTTCCGAGGTGGTGCAAGTTGTTCCGGTTCAGCGTGATTACCCGATTTACCACAAAGATTTGTTGCCCGTGGTGTATGTGGTGGGTGATATGACGGGCAAGTTGGATAGCCCGTTGTACGGCATGTTTGGCATCAATAGCAAGCTGAGTGGTATGCCATTGGAGCAGGGCGGAAAGCTGGAGAGCTATTATTTCAATCAGCCCAGCGATCCGTATGCGGGTTATGCGTTGAAATGGGATGGCGAATGGCAGGTGACCTTTGAGACATTCCGCGACATGGGCATAGCCTACGGGGTCGGGCTAATCTTGATTTATTTGCTGGTCGTTGCGCAGTTCAAATCCTATCTGGTGCCGCTGGTAATCATGGCACCGATTCCGCTCACTATCATCGGTGTGATGCCTGGCCATGCGTTATTTGGCTCGCAATTCACTGCCACTTCGATGATAGGCATGATTGCGCTGGCGGGTATCATCGTGCGGAATTCGATCTTGTTGGTGGATTTCATCAACCTGCAAATTCGCGATGGCATCGATTTGCAACATGCGGTGATTGCTGCGGCAAGTGCGCGTGCCAAGCCAATCATTTTGACGGGGCTGGCGGCCATGCTGGGCGCACTGTTCATCCTTGATGATCCGATATTTAACGGACTGGCGCTAGCGCTAATTTTTGGCATTCTGGTTTCAACCATACTGACCTTGGTAGTGATCCCGGTGCTGTATTACGCCACGCTATACAAAAAAATCCAGTAAAATTAACCTATGAGCCTGAAGGAGTGTCACCATGAGCGCAGAGAGAATTATCCGTACCGTAGCAGGATCGTTTATCTTGATAACGTTGTTGTTGGGTGTAGAAGCCAGTCCATTTTTTTTGAGTAATAAATTTTTGTGGTTCACTGCTTTTGTGGGTGCCAATCTCTTTCAAAGCGGCATCACCAAGTGGTGTTTGCTAAGTGACATCCTCGCCAAATTCGGGATAAAAAACACCTCGTGTTGAAAAGCGCATTGGCCGCATTGCGTTTAACCCACCTCAGTTTGGCTTTAGTCGGACTGATGTGGGTTTTCCCTTTTCTGCACGTCAGCCATGCCTACCCTCTGACGACTTTTTACCAAGAATGGTGGAGCGCGCTGCTGGGCGTGTTGGCAATTACACTGCTGTTGGAGCGTGACTATTGGGTCGATCCGGCGATACCGCGTGTTGCACAATTACCCGTCGCGTTGATCGCGGTGCTGGTGGTGCAATGGTTGTTGGGCAAGATTGTCTATTTCGATCAAGCCCTGCTGTATGCGCTTTACCTGTTACTTGCCGCGCTGCTGATGCTACTCGGTGCGCGATTGAGAGATCGCATCGGCTTGCCAAAGCTCACGCAAGCGCTGGCCATAGCCTTACTCATAGGCGCGGAGCTGAGTGCGTTGATCGGGGTGATGCAACATTTTGGCTGGCATACCCCACTGGATTCGGTCATCGTAGTCAAGATGTCAGCCGTGATTTATGGCAACCTTGCTCAACCCAATCATTTTGCCAGCTATATAGCGCTGGGTTTGATCTCGCTGGGATTGGTCTGGCAGCAAAAGCTAGTCAAGCCTGGCTACATTGCATTGCTTGCTTTGCCGATGTTGTTTGTGATGGCGCTGAGCGGTTCACGCAGCTCCTGGCTGTATTTGTTGTTGATGGTTGCGATGGCCTGGTGGTGGTCGCATCGTGACGCCAGCCTGAAGCCGTTGTTACGCTACAGCTTGTTGTTGATTGCGGGATTTGGATTGATGCATTTGGTGGCGCAATTGCAAGTTGTGGCGACTGAAACAGGCAGCATCAATACCGTGGGCAGGTTGCTCAATAATCAAGAGACTGGCGATATACGCTTGTACTTGTGGCATGAGGCGGGATTGATGTTCATGCACTTCCCCATACTTGGTGCGGGCTTTGGGCAATTTGCCACCCAACACTTTCAGCTGTTGCCGGAGCTAAAGCAAAGCAACATTTTGGGTTTGTACAACAATGCACATAATCTGATCTTCCAATTGGTGGCTGAGACCGGGGCGATCGGGCTGCTGATATTGTTTGCTTCACTGGGTGTGTGGGTGAATGCGGTTCGCCGTGTAAACCATACAGTCGAGCATTGGTGGGGATACGCCATTTTGGGGGTGCTGGCGATCCATAGTTTGCTCGAATATCCCTTGTGGTACAGCTATTTTTTGGCAATTGCAGCTGTGCTGTTGGGCATGTTCGACGAGACGCATTATCGTTTTAAATGGCGGCTGGCCGGGAGAGTTTCACTCGCATCCCTCTGGCTGTTGGGCTTGTGGCTACTGTTGCAATTGATGAGCGGCTACCAGTATTTGGAGCGAGCTGTGGCGGCAAGCACGCCTGCCACCGGGGGGGCGCAGACTGCATCCATCAATGTGCGTGAGGCTTTAACCTCGCTGCATCATGTGCCTTTACTCACGCCATACGCCGAGTTATTTATGAGCGATCACATGGCGGTCGATGCGCAGTACATCAATGAAAAATTGGCGTTAAATACCCGGGTGACCAGCTTCGTGCCGATCTCACCGGTGGTGTATCGTCAAGCTTTGTTGTTGGCACAAGGCGGTCAATTGGAACAGGCAAAAACAATATGGAGGCAGGCGCTATGGTCTTATCCGGAGAGCCGGCAACATCAGCAGGAAAAGTTGGCCGCACTCGCGGCGAAAGACCCCGCACACTTTTCGGGTCTGTTAGAATTCGCCCTCCAAAAAGAACAGGAGCGAACCCGTGCAATTTTTCACCAGTAATATTATGCCGATTTCCGTCGCGTTGATGAGCGGCGCGATGTTGTTTTGGTCGTTCTTTGGCAATCGTGTCCGTGGCATCAAAGAAGTGGATTGCGTCGGTGCATTGCAACTCATCAATCATAAAGATGCACTCGTGCTGGATGTGCGCGAAGATAGCGAATACAAAGAGGGGCATGTATTGAACGCGATACACATCCCGCTGGGCAAGCTCAACGGGCGTATCGGTGAGCTAGAAAAATACAAAGCTCAGCCCTTGGTCGTGCTGTGCCGCAGTGGCAATCGATCCAGCTCAGCTTGTGCCGTGCTGGCCAAAAGCGGATTTACCCAGGCGTATAATTTAGAAGGTGGCGTGTCGGCTTGGCAAAAAGCCAAGTTACCGCTGCAAAAATAACGGGACAGCAAACATGGCAAAGATATTAATGTACACAACCGCCGTATGCCCCTATTGCATCCGTGCCGAGCAGCTTTTGCATAGCAAAGGTGTGGTGGAGATCGAGAAAATTCGCGTGGATATACAGCCGGAACTGCGCATTGCGATGATGGAAAAAACCGGAAGACGTACCGTGCCGCAAATTTTTATTGATGAATTGCATGTGGGTGGCTTTGATGATTTGGCGGCATTGAATCATGCGGGCAAGCTGGATAAATTATTAACCAATTAACCAAAAGGAAATGACATGGATGAAGTGACTCAAGCCGCAAAGCAAGCTGTTTTCAATATCGACAAAATCTATCTGAAAGATATTTCCTTGGAGATTCCGCATGCGCCGGGAATCTTCCTGGAACGCGATGCTTCGCAATTTGAAGTGCAATTGAACACACTGGCCAACTCAATCAAAGAAGGCGTGTTCGAGGTGACCGTGATGGCCACCGTCACCTGCAAAATGGGTGAGAAGGTCGCCTATTTAATTGAAGTTAAACATGCAGGAATTTTCCAAGCGCACAACATTCCGCAAGAAGAAATCGAGCCGCTGCTGGCAGTAACTTGCCCGGAAATCATCTTCCCGTATTTGCGCGAAGCCGTGTCGGAAATGACCGTGCGCGGCGGTTTCCCTCCGTTGTTGCTCAACCCGGTTAACTTCTTGGCGAGCTATCAAAATAGTAAAGCGCAGCAAGCCGCACCCGTTACAACTCACTAAATGTCGCAATATATTTCACGGCTGTGTGCCGCACTTCTGCTGATGAGCGCAAGTGCTGCACAAGCCACGGAATATATTTCTGTAAAAGACAGCCACGCTATCTTTTACGACGCGCCGTCGGTCAAAGCAAAAAAACTTTTCGTGGTGAATCGTTACATGCCGCTTGAGCAAGTAGTGGTGTTGGATAGCTGGGTCAAAGTGCGCGATAAATCCGGTGGATTGTATTGGGTAGAGAAGAAATTATTGAGCAGCACACGCTACGTGTTCGCGTTGTTACCTGTCGTGGATGTGCTGGATCAACCTGTGGACGGCGCGACGCGTGTGTTTCAAGTGCGCCAGCAGATTGCGCTGGAGTTACTTGAATCAACGGGTGTGGGCTGGCTCAAGGTCAAGCATCTGGATGGTGAAGTGGGTTATGTGCGCAGTGCCGAGGTGTGGGGTGGCTCGTGATGAAAAGCTGCTGTCGTGGTCATTTGCCGAAGTCGCGTAACTCAGGAAATACTGAGCAAGTCCAGATTCGTCACTCCCGCAAAAGCGGGAGTCCAGTTAATTTAATAAGCTGGATGCCCGCTTTCGCGGGCATGACGGCATTTTTAGCGTTACGTTCAAAATGCGAATAACCATCATCGGTGCAGGCGCATGGGGAACCGCTCTCGCCATTAGCCTCTCTGCTCATCATCGCGTGACCTTATGCGCGCGTGATGCGGCGCAAGTTGCTGCGATGCGCAGTGCGCGCTGTAATCAGCATTACCTTCCCGATATTGCCTTGCCCGACAATCTTGAATTAAGCGCGAATTTCCCCGCAGCATTAGCGACGGCTGAGTTGCTAATTATTGCCGTGCCAACTGCGGGTTTACGTTCAGTCCTGCAACAAATCGCTACCGCGCAACATCGTTGTGGCGTGGTTTGGCTATGCAAAGGCTTTGAAGCCGAGACCGCAAAATTGCCGCATCAAGTGGTTGCCGAGGTGTTGCCTGCAGGCTTTCAATATGGCGTATTGTCAGGCCCCAGCTTTGCGCAAGAAGTGGCGCGCGGCTTGCCCACTGCATTGACGCTTGCCTCCAGCGATGAAGAATTTTCTCGCAACACCGCACAAGCCTTGCACCATTCACGGCTACGCATTTACGCCAGCAACGATGTCATTGGTGTGGAAGTCGGCGGCGCGGTGAAGAACGTGTTGGCGATTGCGTCGGGTATTTGTGACGGAATGGGGTTGGGCTACAACGCCCGCGCTGCCTTGCTGACACGCGGGCTGGCAGAAATATCGCGGCTGGGTTTGAAGCTCGGTGGACGAGCCGAAACCTTGGGCGGATTATCCGGTGTCGGCGATTTGATCTTGACCTGCACGGGTGATTTATCGCGCAACCGCCAAGTGGGATTGCTGCTGGCGAAAAAGCAAAGCTTGCCAGAAATCCTGCAACAACTCGGACACGTTGCCGAAGGCGTTTACACTGTGCGCGAAGTGCATCAACTTGCGCAACGGCTGGGTGTGGCAATGCCGATTTGCGAGGCGGTGTATCGCGTGCTGTACGAACATATCCCTGCGGCAGAAGTGATTGTTGACTTGCTGAGTCGCGCACCGAATATGGAGTTTGATAATGCTTGATAGTGACTGCCGAAAGATTTGGTCTATAACCTGTTTTTGGCGGTTCTTTTCAAGTAATTTTTAGGGTGTCTATGCTACGTTGGGCTTTAATTACAAGGGGACATTGGTGTCCGTACATTTAATTGAATAAATTCATTTGGTTATTATCTTGTTGCGTATCTATTTGTGGCTCCATATTTTTAACCAATTGATCGAGCGGTGTTTTCTCGAAAAGAGTGAGACTTAAA
>JABFRF010000082.1 GCA_013141315.1 Gallionella sp.
CAATTTAATTAAGACGACTGCAATGAAATTTTCTGAAAATTGGTTAAGAACCTTCGTCAATCCCTCGCTATCCAGTGCGGAACTTTCGCATCTACTCACGATGGCGGGCTTGGAGGTGGAGGGCATGGATACCGTTGCCCCAGCATTTAACAACGTGGTGGTCGCGCAAGTGTTGGAGGTGGTTAAACATCCCAATGCGGATCGGCTTAACGTGTGTCAGGTGAATGTCGGCGAGGCACAACCATTGACCATCGTGTGTGGTGCGAGCAATGTTGCGGTTGGTGTAAAAGTGCCGTGTGCGCGCATCGGTGCGGTGTTGCCTGGCGATTTTAATATCAAGCAAGCTAAAGTACGCAGCATCGAATCGTTTGGCATGTTGTGTTCGACTAAAGAATTAGGCTTGGCGGAGACTAGCGATGGACTCTGGTTGTTGCCGGATGACGCGCCAGTCGGCACGACCATCCGCGAATACCTAGAGTTAGATGACCATGTTTTCACGCTCAAACTCACGCCGAATCGCAGTGATTGTTCCAGCCTGTTCGGTATCGCGCGCGAAGTTTCCGCACTTACTGCTAGCCCCTGCAAACCCTTAGCTATAGCGCCTCACAAGGCAACATTAAGCGAGCAGATGAAGGTTAAAGTAGAAGACGCAACCGCTTGTCCTTTGTATTGTGGCAGGTTAATCCGTAGCGTGAATGCAGCCGTTTCTACACCGATTTGGATGCAGCGTCGCTTGGAGCGCAGCGGGCTGCGCAGCATCAATGCGGTAGTTGATATAACCAATTATGTGATGCTGGAAATGGGCCAACCCATGCACGCTTTTGATGCGGATAAGCTCTCTGGCGGCATTACGGTACGGCGTGCAAATCAAGGCGAATCATTGATCTTGCTTAATGAACAAACTGTACAACTTGATGCTGATGTATTGGTCATTGCTGACAACACTCGTGTCCTAGCCATAGCTGGCATCATGGGCGGGCAGGGCAGTGGCGTGGAAACCAGCACGACAGATGTGTTTTTAGAAAGTGCGTTCTTTCATCCGGATGCGATTGTAGGAAAAGCGCGCCGCTTTGGCTTGGCGACTGACTCATCATTCCGCTACGAACGCGGGGTGGATTACGCTGCCACACAACAAGCATTGGAGCGTGCAACACAATTGCTGGTTGAAATTTGCGGTGGGAATGTTGGCGCGGTAAGTGAGGTACGAGGTACGTTGCCAGTACGCGCACCGATTGGGTTGCGGCATTCCCGTGTTGCAAGAGTGCTAGGTATAGAACTTAGCAATGAACAAATCACCACGCTGTTAACGCGTTTGCAATTTGACTTTGTAGCAGCCCCCCTCCATAACCCTCCCCCGCAAGCGGGAGAGGGGACAAACGTGAAAGGCAATCTTCAATCTTTGGACGACGATTACCTAGTCACCCCACCGAGCTTCCGTTTCGATATGTCTATCGAAGCCGATCTGATAGAAGAATTGGCGCGCTTGTATGGTTATGACAATATTCCCGCCATTGCGCCCAAGACTTCGCTGACTATGTTGCCTTACAGCGAATCACAACGTCCTATGAGCCGTATCAAGCAAATGCTAGTGTCGCGCGACTATCAGGAGATTGTTAGTTTGGCATTCCTAGATGAGCAAGTTGAACGCGACTTGTGCGGCAATCAAAATCCGCTTAAGTTACAAAATCCTATTGCTAGTAATTTAGCCGTGATGCGCAGTAGTTTGATCGGCGGATTGATTGAGGCTTTACGTTTTAATTTAAATCGCAAACAAGCGCGTGTGCGCCTATTTGAGGTCGGCGCATGTTTCGCCAAAGTTAACGAAAGCTATGTGCAAACTCAGCGTTTATCAGGGTTGGCGTATGGTGCTAACTCTCCTGAGCAATGGGGTGTTGCTGCCAAGTCTATCGATTTTTTCGATGTTAAAGCCGATGTCGAAGCGTTGTTTGCGCCACTCGCATTGCGTTGTGTGGCAGCAACTCATCCTGCTTTGCATCCTGGTCGCTGCGCTCAACTTTATTTAGGTGATAAATGTGTTGGTTGGTTAGGCGAACTTCACCCGCAATGGCAACAGCAATATGATCTTCCGTTAGCCCCGATTTGGTTTGAAGTTGAACTTGATGCACTGTTACAGAGAAGCACGCCGAACATGCAAGAAGTGACTAAGTTTTTGCCAGTCCGTCGAGATTTAGCTGTATTGGTCGATGATGCTGTGACGGTGCAAACTTTGTTGGATGCGATGCAGAAGCTTAGTGCGCCTTATGTAAGTGAGATTGTTTTGTTCGATGTTTACCGAGGTAAAGGCGTAGAGGAAAGTAAAAAAAGCCTTGCATTCCGTGTGTTATTGCAAGATACTGAGAAAACACTCACAGAATCTGCGATAGACGCGAGCATGCAATTGTTGATTGAAATTTTGCAAAAAAATGGTGCGCAATTGCGTACGTAAGAAGGATATATGGCACTAACATTAACTAAAGCTGAATTGGCTGATTTGATTTTTACTAAAGTAGGTCTGAATAAGCGTGAAGCCAAAGACATGGTGGAAGCGTTCTTCGAACAAATTCGCATGCAACTGGAAAGTGGCGAAAGCGTTAAATTATCAGGCTTCGGTAATTTTCAACTTCGAGATAAACCCCAGCGTCCGGGACGTAATCCAAAGACAGGTGAGGAAATTCCAATTACTGCACGCCGCGTCGTCACATTTCACCCAAGCCAAAAGCTGAAAACCATGGTGGAAAAGTCCTATCATGGAACACCAACACTCTAATTCCGAGCTTCCCCCTATCCCCGCAAAACGCTACTTCACCATCGGTGAAGTCAGCGAATTATGCGGGGTGAAGTCGCACGTGCTGCGCTATTGGGAACAGGAATTTACCCAGCTTAAACCAATTAAGCGCAGTGGTAATCGCCGTTATTATCAGCATCATGAAGTATTGCTGATACGCAAGATTCGTGAGTTGCTATACAGCCAAGGGTTTACGATTAGCGGTGCGCGCAATCGATTGGAGAATGCGAACGGAGTGGAGGTCGGTGAAGCGACATTAACGAGATTAGCGGTACAAGTAAGCGCATTAAGTGAGCCTTCTTCACTTTCGTTGCGTCGAGAACTGCAGGAAATTATAGGATTGTTAAGCGCTTAACATTTCAATATTTAAAGTATTAAAAAGCCCCTGTCGGTTTCGACAGGGGCTTTTTTTGAGCTGTAGCTATTATTCGGTTTTCTCTACCTGTCCAACAAATAAAATTTCGTTAAAGGTTTTCTGTAGTTCTTTACTAAAAAAACCACTCATTACGACACCAGAGCTATATCGTATTTTTTGACCCAGTTGTATGTCAATTTTTGGGCCAGCCAGCCATTGTGCTCTCAGCTGAGGGGTAATAACTTCGATATAAGTATAAGCTTGCGCTTGTAATATCGTCTTAACTTTGCCTTCGTTCGGCAATGTAGATTCGGCGTGTTTACGAGCTTCTAACATGTCGTCGTGGGTCTTAACATCTGCCTGGTCACCCCAATAGCCAAAATCTCCAGCCTGATTAACTTCGGCATATTCAACTGAATCCAAGTAAGCCTTTCGGTTTGATCCGCCAATAACGTAAATGTGATCTTTATATTCCACTACGCTAAACATACCGCGTGCAACGTTTAGGGGAGTCGTCATCTGCCAATCTGATAATGTTCCATCAGCGTTTACTTTACTTTTTTCCACGCTATCAAGAAACTCTAAACCAGTCAGTCCCCCCAGTGCATATAAGTAATCACCATGCGCCACTTCTGATAGGCCATAGCGCCCAACATTCAGCGGAGAGGTGGCTTTCCAGTTACGTTTATCTTCAGAGCCTAATGGTGACCACTCAACATCCGTAATACCTACGCCCTTTGCTTGATCATGTCCGCCTATCACATACGCATTCGAACCAAATTTTTTCACACCATTAACGTAGCGCGGCATGGACATCGGCTTGTCTTCCAGCTTCCACTCACCCAAGCTACCATCCGGCAAAAAGTCAGCATGTTCTACTGAATCTAGGAGTACTCCACCAAAACCACCAAATGAATAAATGGAAGTTTTCGTTGCGATGATTTTGCTGCAACGGCGTGTTACGACCATTGAGTTTTTCTCTGTTACCCAAGGTCCTAATGTGCCATCAGGAAGAATATGCGCGCGTTCTGCGGTACGCAATAAATTATGACCATTCGGGCCATTTCCACCACCAACCACATAGATAGAACCATCGTGTATCACTGCATCAATAAAGCCGCGTGCTTCATTCAAATTTGGACCTGGTTGCCAAGGCCCCAATGAACCATCTTTCTGGATTTTGGCGTATTCAGTGGTGTTGAGAAAGTCTTTTCCATCCACACCGCCAATCAGATACAAGGTATCGTTGTATGCCAGTAATGCTGTGCCAGCACGAGGAATTGAGATTGATGAGGTTTTCTTCCAATCTGGAATCCAAAATTTACCAAGCGGGGCGATTGGCGCTGTTGTTTGAGTTGTATTTGGCGTGCTGCACGCGGACAATGCGAGCATCATGAGGAACACTACAATTTTCTTCATTTGAATTCCTTAAGGTAAATGTCGGGTGATTATAAACGATGGACACGTGCCAATCAAAGCAAGGACGTTGAGGCAGGTTGAGCGTACAGTTGTTGGTTGCGATTTGTTTGCGCAACCAACAATATTTAGGGCTTAATTAAATCACCCGCTTTAAATCCAGTGCCTGAAACAACAGTGGCTTCTGAGAGATTTTCGTTTTGGTGACGGGTAATTTGAACAACGCCAACTTTGTTTTCTTTATAGCCCAATACTTGCCCGTTGTCAGGATCACGCAGGGCATCGCCGATGTGATAGACATTGAGCTGTGAGCCTATTTTCAATTGCGAACGCGTTCCGGCTTTCAATACAATGAAATCACTGTCAATTGCCAGAATCTTGCCTTGATAAGGCATGGCACTTAATTTTCTGATGACTTTTTCGGTGGCCTTGGCCAGTGCATCACGTAATGCGCCATCGCGCAGGTTAGCGTCAAAGCTTGATTTAGAACCCAACCCCAGTGCGCCAGTGGTGGTTTTGCGATATTCACCTGCGCCAGATTCAGCTACCAGCGGCTTGCCTGTTGCAATGTCGATAAGTGCGTAATCCACAGTGACACGCGCAACGGTAGATTTCTTCTGGAACACAATCGCATCCACACCTTCTTCAACCTCAGAGTACGCTGTGATTGCACCTGATAAACGATAGTCCAGCGCGTCAAAGCCAACACTGGCATCTTTTTTCCCCATCTTGATCACCCCGGTTTTTTGTAACGCGGTAATTTTATCGGCCTCTTTGAGCGCACCTTCATCCAGCATTATGGTTTGTAGCCCTGCGCTTTCAAGTTGTGTGCGCAAAATAGTAGCAGCAGCTTCCCCAATGCCCGTGACTTTGGCGGGAGCTTTGTTTTCGAATTGAACAATGCCGATTGTGTATTGTGGCCCCGTATAAGCAGCGCCCGCTGTTTCGAGTTGCTGAGTTTGACCTGATAACGTGCTGTCGTCTTTGGCCTTACCACTCATGCTGGTTGAGCAAGCTGTAGTGAGTAATACCAAAGTGACCCAAAGAGTGGTAATGAAATGTCGTGACATGATGACTCCTTAATGATTGCGATCCCAGCCCGATGGCAAGGAATATAATAGCCGCCGATAAAATTCTATAACTGCACCTCGTAAAGGCCTTCCCACTGAGCGGTCTATCACACCGCCGAGCAGTCCCCCGATGATTTGAGTACGGATATCCTCATTTCGCAAAGGAGAAAAGGGCTGGTTCACTGCATCCTCGTAAGACCATAATACCTGCCCATTCGCACTATACATTGTGAAGCTAGCCGACACCTGATTATACGACATTAGTACTGCCTCAAAATTCCTTAAGCGCCCGGTCATGATGGTATCAACCCCTAGTGCATTAGCAATTTTGGGGAGGTCTTCAATAGCGATTTGTCCGCCTAGGGTCATACCAAATTGATTGGCTAGTTGTAGATCAGTATCACTGATAGACATCGGCGCATAGCCTTTGTTTTTCAAAGACTCTACCATTTCCTCGCGCATATACAACGCACCGGCCACGGAAATGGTTTGGTTATCCAAAGGCATCACCGCGATATTTTGTTTGCTTGTATTGGGTGCGGTAGCTTCTCGGGATACATTTGCACATCCTGCCAAAACTAGGGTAAGTACACTAAGCAATATAAGTGATAGGTTTCTGAACATCATAGACGAGTAACCGTGTAAACAACTATCATTCTGCCCCTTATGCTGGATTGAAACAAATTTTACAGGGACACAACATGCAGCATCTTACTCCCAGGCAAGCCTATGATTTCCTGCAGGCCAATTCTGATGCCATTTTGGTAGATGTTCGCAGTGAGATCGAACATTTGTTCGTTGGTCATCCTAAAGGTGCGATTTTAATTCCTTGGGTGGATGGCGCAGATTGGGACATCAATCCTAACTTTGTCGCGCAGGTAAAAAAAGCCGCGAGCTTGAATCGCCCGGTTGTATTGTTTTGTCGCTCCGGGCAACGTTCTGTCGATGCAGGGCAGGTGTTGGAAAGAGCGGGTTTGGAGAATGTTTACAATATGCTGCATGGCTTTGAAGGAGATTTGGATCACTTTCATCAACGCAGTGTAGTAAATGGTTGGCGATTTGATGGGTTGCCGTGGTTGCAAACATAGGAGAAAAATAGCAATGAATTTTGATAAAGAGTTTGATGCGAGCGGCATGTCATGTCCTTTGCCGATTCTCAGAGCAAGAAAGGCCTTGATGGATATGGCGGCGGGGCAAGTGCTTAAACTGACATCCACCGATAAAGGTTCGGTGAAAGACATGCAAGCATTCGCCGATCAAACGGGCAATACGCTGCTGGCTTCAAAAGAAGAAAATAACGCGTTCATTTTTTACCTACAGAAAGCTTGAAAATGGCACAGAAGAAAATGGCGATCATTGCCAGCAAAGGCACGTTGGATATGGCTTATCCACCCTTCATTCTTGCCTCAACAGCGGCGGCACTGGGCTATGAAGTGCAAGTATTCTTTACCTTTTACGGTTTACAGCTGCTGCGCAAAGATTTGTCGGATGTAAAAATCAGCCCACTGGCAAACCCTGCCATGCCTATGCCTATTGATATGCCGGTGATGGTGCAAATGCTACCGGGGATGGAATCGATGGCGACCATGCTGATGAAAGATAAGCTGAAGAAAAAAGGCGTGGCTTCCTTGGAGGAATTGCGTGACTTGTGCTTGGAGGCTGAGGTGAAGTTTATCGCCTGTCAAATGACAGTTGATCTTTTCGACTTTGACAAGAGCGACTTTATCGACGACATTGAGTTTGGAGGCGCAGCAACATTCATGGGATTTGCGGGCGACACAGATGTTTGCCTGTTTGTGTAGCAAGCAACGTGACAAAAGCATTTTATCAAGCTGCCATTGCCGCCTTTGACTCAGCCAATGCCGAAGATCCGAACACAGAGATATTTGAAGGCAAGTCTTATCCCAAAGAATTACTCTATGCGCAACGTATGAGCCAAATGCAGCAACGCTTCGCTCCCGAAGCATCCGAAGCGGTGAAACTTGCGGTGCGCGCGCAACATATCCAACGATGGAAAATTCCGCGCAGTGATTATCCGATGGGAAAACCCGGTTATATGCGCTGGCGCAATACGCTATATAAGTTCCACGCCGAAATCGCCGGCAATATTATGCAAGTAGTGGGCTATGACAACGAAATGATTGTGCGCGTTAAATCTATCGTGAGCAAAAAGGAATTGAAAAGCAATTCAGAAACTCAGATGGTCGAAGATGTTGTCAACCTTGTGTTTCTTGAGCATTACCTGCTCGGATTTGTAGCGCAACATACTGAATACGAATATGAAAAATGGATCAATATCATTAAAAAAACTTGGGGAAAGATGTCGTCACACGCCCGTGAATTTGCGCTTTCCAGCATGATTAAGCTGCCCAAGGCACTTATTCCTCTGATTATGAAAGCGGTTCAGTAAATGGATTTGCTGCCAATATTCCTTAACGTTAATGGCAAGCTTTGCCTGGTGGTGGGGGGCGGTGAAGTAGCATTGCGCAAAGCCTCGGTGTTAGTCGATGCTGGCGCGATCGTTAGAGTGATTGCACCACACATCGAAGTTGAATTTTCTGGTTTAAAAAATATACAACTCATCGTCGAAAAATTTCAAGCCGAGCATTTGAATGGTGTGGTATTGGCAATTGCCGCGACGGATGACAAAACGGTTAACCAATTCGTGGCGCAACAAGCCAGTCAGCGAAACATACCTGTTAACGTGGTGGATACGCCTGCCCTCTGCACCTTTATCGTTCCCTCAATCCTAGATCGTTCACCGCTGATGGTGGCATTTTCCACAGGCGGTGCATCACCGGTATTGGCGCGCATGTTGCGTGGCAAGCTGGAAACTCTTATTCCGCAAGGCTATGGGCGATTGGCAAATTTCTGCGGACGATTTCGTGATGCCGTCAAAGCGCGCTTTGGTAGCTCCAATCAGCGGCGCATTTTTTGGGAAGATGTGCTGGAAAGCGTAATTGCTGAAAAAGTCTTGGCAGGGGATGAAGCCGCTGCCGAGGCAATGCTACTAGATTCTTTAGCCAATCAAAAAAACGCACCAACGGGGGAGGTATATTTAGTAGGTGGAGGGCCGGGAGACCCAGATTTATTGACCTTCCGCGCGTTACGTCTAATGCAAAAAGCTGATGTCGTAGTGTATGACAACCTTGTCTCCAAACCCGTTTTGGAGATGACAAGACGCGATGCACAACGCGTTTACGTGGGCAAAAAACGCAGCCAACACACCATGCCGCAAGAGAGCATCAACGAGCTATTGTTGCGACTGGCGCAGCAGGGCAAGCGCGTGTTGCGCCTTAAAGGCGGCGATCCATTTATCTTTGGACGAGGCGGTGAAGAAATCGAAACACTGGTTGAGCATGGTATTCCGTTTCAAGTTGTCCCCGGCATCACGGCTGCGTCAGGCGTTGCCGCGTATGCAGGTATTCCGCTCACTCACCGTGACTATGCCCAGTCTTGTGTGTTCGTTACGGGTAATCTCAAAGACGGCAGCATGGATCTCGATTGGGATGCACTGAGTCGCCCCAAGCAAACCATCGTCGTGTATATGGGCTTGCTTGGCCTCGAAACATTGTGCGGCAAGTTAATCGAACATGGTTTGCCAGGCTCCACGCCTGTCGCAATTGTCCAGCAAGGCACCACGCAAAATCAGCGCGTCGTGACTGGCACGCTCGTCACCTTACCCGGCATCGTGGTGCTGGAAAATATACAAGCACCGACTTTGATCATCATCGGCGGTGTAGTGACGCTACATGAGAAATTGGCTTGGTTTACACCAGCGTCTTCAGAAAATCAGCGGAAATTGAGTGAGCAGGGGACGTAAATGTACGCCAAGCAAAAGACGGAGTCGGAAAAGAAATTTTTTCGGCGATGATTCGGTTGCGCTTGGAATTGGGTTGTACCCGGATTGCCAGAAAATTGACATTTAGCGCATGTTTGCCCACACTATGCCCCATGTCTAATTTGTTCAGAAAACTCGTTGCTATCCTGATGTTATTGTGGCTGCCACTGTTCAGCAGTAGCGCACTGGCAGCTACGGTTGTGATGCAGATGCCAAGCGGCGCATGCCATGATGTTGGAATGCCTGTGTCCGCAACTATGGACATGGCAATGAATGATCACGATGCAAATAGTGCTTCAACTGATGGATGTAGCACCTCATGTGGTGTCCTTTGTCACTTGGCTTGCACAGGATATTTGGCAGTGCCGAGCTTGGCCCTGATCTCTGTCGATTCTGCTGAACCACAAATCTCGCTATACCGGGTTTCATTCCACTCATTCGTATCCGTACCCTTGCTTCCCCCGCCGCTCGCTCGCGTCTAACGCGGGACGAGTCCGTCTGTCATTCCATAGTCTGATTCTCGTCCTGCTCCGTGCGATGGCCGCTAGCGGCTGTTCGCTTGTATTGCAATTGCAACGGGATGCGGAATATGAAACCACTCTTATCAATTTTCACCATGCTAGGCGCGCTGTGGCTCAACTCGGCCAGCGCTGCGGAAGGGTCGCTGCGCAGCAGCGGGGTACCCACCGGCGTACTCCCTGCGGGTGCCACTGATGAGCCTTTGGGCAGCAACCTCAACGGGTTGCTGGACTACGCACGCGAGTACAACCCTGAACTGGCTGCCACGCGCTATGAGGCAGACGCGGCACAACAACGTGCCGAGCCTGCGGGTGCATTGCCCGACCCAATATTGCGCACCGAGCTGATGGATATCACCAATCAGGGGGCGAACAACCCGCTGCTATTACCCGGACAAGGTGGTGGCACGCGCTATCTGTTGATGCAAAGCGTGCCGTGGTTTGGCAAACGTGATTTGCAACGCGAAGTAGCCACAGCGCAAATTTCGCAAGCTAACGGTCAAGTGGCCGCAAGCTGGTCAGAATTGGCGAGTCGCATCAAACAAACTTACGCCATGCATTATTTAGCTACCGCCAGTGAACGATTGGCACAGCAGACGCTGGCCTTGCTGGACGGCCTGGAGCAAATTGCCCAAGCGCGCTATGCCAACGGCCTTGGTACGCAGCAAGATGTATTAAGCGTGCAGATCGAAAAAACCATGTTGCGCAGTGAGCTGATCGCGCTACTAAGTGAAGGCCATCACACTCATGCGCGATTAAATTCCCTATTGTCACGCCCGGTGAATACGCCACTAGCGGAACCCACGCAGTTGCGCGATTTACCACTTGCCGCGCAACTTGATGAACAGTTATTGCTGGAGCGCTTACGCGCACAGAATCCGCAATTGCGCATTGCCGAAGCCAACATCCAGTCGTCCGAAAAAAACCGCGATCTAGCCTACATCAATCGCTATCCCGGCTTCACGTTTGGCATCGCACCTACCCAATTCTCTAGTGCTATCAAGCGTTGGGATTTGATGTTGGAACTCAATATTCCGTTGCAACAGTCATCGCGGCGTGCGCAAGAGCACGAGGCGGAAGCGCTGCTGTCCGCTTCCAACTCACGCAAGGAAGCGTTGCTCAATCAGGCTCAATCCGATCTATCTGAAAATCTTTCCGCACTGGAATCAGCGCGTCGCAGCGAATCACTTATCGCGACTCGCCTGTTGCCGCAAGCCGAACTCACCTATCAATCTGCACTGGCAGGTTACGAGACTGGAAAGGTGGAATTCGCCATGCTGATCGAGGCGCAGAAACAAATTCTAAAAGCACGGCAACAACAACTACAAGTGCAGAACGACATGCAATTGCGGCTGGCTGATATTGAAAAATTATTGGGAGAAGAATTATGAACACCATCGGCAAATTATCCTTGGGCACATTGCTGTTGCTGAGTGGGGCAGCAGGCAGTTATTGGCTCGGCACGCACTCAACTCCCAACGCAAAAGTAGCCACAAATCCTACCGAACGCAAAGTCCTGTATTACCGCAATCCGATGGGCTTGGCGGACACTTCACCCGTAGCGAAGAAAGACGCGATGGGCATGGATTATGTGGCGGTTTATGAGGGCGATGCCGAATCGGGTGGCAATAATACGATCAACATCAGCGTCGAAAAAATCCAAAAATTAGGCGTAAAGAGCGAAGCCGCGACAATGCGCAAACTGAACAAAACGCTACGCGTGACGGGGCGTATTGAAATCGACGAACGTCACACCTATACCATCGCACCAAAATTTGAAGGCTGGGTAGAACGCCTCTACGTCAACACCACTGGACAAACCGTCACCAAAGGACAGCCTCTGTTCGATGTGTATAGCCCAGAGCTGGTCTCAGCACAACGCGAACATGCGCTCGCCGTGCAAGGTTTGGCAGCGTTGCAAGAGGCCGATGACGATGCGAAAAAAAGTATGCAGCGGCTTGCCGATGCCAGTGCAACACGATTGAAAAATTGGGACATCTCAAGTGCGCAACTTGATACACCAGCGAATAGTAAATCACGACTACATGTGACTTTCCATGCGCCGGTCTCCGGCATCGTCATGGAGAAAAAGGCGGTGCAAGGCATGCGCTTCATGCCTGGCGAAGTTCTGTATCAGATTGCCGACCTGTCTTCGCTGTGGGTTATTGCCGAAGTTCCCGAACAAGATATTGCACAGGTACAACTCGGCAGTCGCGCACAAATCACGGTCGACGCTTATCCAGATCGCACATTCGATGGCAGAGTGGATTTCATCTACCCGACCCTGAACAGCTCAACGCGCACAGTACAAATTCGTATCGAGATAAAAAATCCCAAGGGACTGCTTAAGCCCGCCATGTTTGCCAGTGCCCAGCTTGCGATAGGCAAAAGCAACAAGCTGCTAACCGTGCCGACCACTGCGGTAATCGACAGCGGTACACGGCAAGTAGTGCTGGTGCGCTTGGCTGAAGGACGCTTTGAGCCGCGTGCAGTAAGTCTGGGAAATCGCAGCGATGATTACGTCGAGATATTGAGTGGTATCTCAGAAGGTGAACAGATAGTCACCTCGGCCAACTTCCTGATCGACGCGGAAAGTAATCTAAAAGCGGCATTGGGCGGCATGGGCGAACCATCTGTAGGAGCGGCCACTTCGTCCAGCTCAGAACAGGCTTCAGCCGCGAATAGCCATCGCCAGCAAGCTGGCTCCTACACGGCTGAGCCTGAAAAAAATCACACACAACACGAGGGGCACTGACATGCTGGCGAAAATTATTGAATGGTCGGCGCGCAATCGCTTCTTGGTATTGCTCGCCACCCTGTTCATCACCTTGGCGGGAATCTATGCATTGCTCAAGACACCGCTGGATGCGTTACCTGACCTGTCCGACGTGCAAGTGATTGTCTATACCGAATACTCCGGACAAGCACCGCAAGTGGTCGAGGATCAAGTCACTTATCCGCTCACCACAGCAATGTTGTCCGTGCCAAAATCTAAGGTGGTGCGCGGCTTCTCGTTCTTCGGCGCATCGTTCGTCTATGTGATCTTTGAAGATGGCACTGATATTTATTGGGCACGTTCACGCGTGCTGGAATATCTCAATAGCATCGCGGGACGCTTGCCGAAAAATGTCTCGCCACAGTTAGGGCCGGATGCAACGGGGGTGGGCTGGGTGTATCAGTACGCCGTGCTCAGCGAAAAACATAACCTCGCCGAACTACGCACCATGCAAGACTGGTATCTCCGCTATCAACTCACCAAGGCACATGGCGTGGCGGAGGTCGCCTCCATCGGCGGTTTCGTACAGCAGTATCAGGTGACGGTTGATCCGCTGAAGCTGCGCTCCTACGGCATTCCGCTAAGCAAAGTTTCGCAGGTGATACGCGATTCCAATCGTGATGTCGGTGGACGCGTGGTGGAAATGGCCGAAACCGAATACATGGTTCGCAGCAAAGGCAATCTGCACGGCAAGACCGACATCGAAAATCTGGTGGTGAAAGCCGAACGTGGCACACCCGTGTTGCTGCGCGACATCGCACGTGTCGAGCTGGGGCCGGATGAACGGCGCGGTCTCACCGAACTCAATGGTGAGGGCGAAGTGGTATCCGGCATCGTCATGGCGCGCTACGGACAAAACGCGCTAGAGGTAATCGAAAATATCAAGGCCAAGATCGCCGAGATCACGCCGGGATTACCCGATGGCGTGAGTATCAAGGCAGTGTATGACCGCTCCGAATTAATCCAGCGCGCTATCTCCACACTCAAGCACACGCTACTTGAGGAAGGCGTGATTGTTGCTCTGGTCTGCATGATGTTTCTGATGCATGCGCGCAGCGCACTAGTCGCCATCGTGATGCTGCCCATCGGCGTGCTGATGGCCTTCATCGCCATGCGCTTCTTGAATCTGAATTCGAACATCATGAGTTTGGGTGGTATCGCCATCGCCATCGGCGCGATGGTGGATGCGGCGATTGTGATGATCGAGAACGCGCATAAGCATTTGGAGAGGCTAGCGGTGAATCAACAAGTGTTCCCTCACCCCAACCCCTCTCCCGATGGGCGAGGGGCTTTGCTCCCTTCCCCCGCCGGGGGAAGGGCTGGGGATGAGGG
>JABFRF010000112.1 GCA_013141315.1 Gallionella sp.
GCTTCCTTCATTAATGCTTGAAGCTAGAGCTTCAAGATGTGGGTTCCCAAGCTGGAGCTTGGGAACAAGTATACAAGCATCAATCAAGCCCGCAAAAACCCCAACTCAAACACTTGCGGTTGCAGTTTGTCGCTCAAGGTTTTGTATGCCGTTTCAAACGGCTTGAAATCAATGGCTACGTTATCGCCGCGGGCATTTCGCGCTTTGAGCGCGTTGCGGATTTGATACCAGCCCACATCGGCGCGGTTCAACTTCAATTCATCGCGGACGCTACGCACGTCGGTTTCGGCAAAATACGCTCGCCACAGGATTCGCCCTGCATCGAGTACCGCAACGGCTTCATCGGATAAGCCGCCATCCCGTTCGCCCTGAGCTTGTTGAAGGGTGGCTAAATACTGCACCATAAAGTCAGACTCAAAACGGTCTGACGCGTTGACTTCCACCTCGGTGTAAGGGATGAAGTGGTTGACGATGCTCCATTTCTTGCCGTTCCATTCCAGGTCGTCGGCACTGGCTGTTAAGTTGCTGCCGTTAAACAACATCCAGATTAAGCAGTCGGTCTTGAACTCGTCGGGGAGCGGCGCGGTGGGTTGGAGGAATTGGTCGCGGTCGTTAATCCATGTAGGTTTGATGAGACGACGCACGGAAAATATAACAGCCGCTTGCCAGATGTTTTCAGGATTGATATAAAAACCATGACCATCACCCCAATCAGAAGAAAACAACACTGTTTGTAAAGCAGTATGTTGTAAGTCATTATTTTGACACCACATATAACCCAATGCATTTTCAGACCACTTGTCTAGGCTTCTGCTTTTTGATGTATGGTGAAGTCGCATTCATGAGAGGTATTGCTGTGGTTTTATTTGCCTTTGGGCGTTCTAACCACACATTTAAAAAGATATTGTTTGGTAAGTTATAAAAAACTTTTTCACCAATTGGTTGAGAATTTTTGTCTAAAACTTCGGTTGTTATTTCGGTGAAATCGCGTTTCTTTTCTGTGCTTTGATTAGTTTTCCACACTAAAAATCCAATTGGGAAATTACCTTTTAAGCCATCAAACGCTTTGCTATGTACAATAAATCCACCCAAGTATTGCGCGTTCCAAGTTTTCCTAAATTTTTCAAAATTTGGTGCATTCACATATTTTAACTTGCTGAACATAGCCAGCGTGGCGGTTGGAATTTCTTGTGCAATACGCGCTACGAATTGAGTAAATAATTCGTTACTAGCTTTGCCGTATTCTGTCATCGCCGTAGCTGAAAATTTAGTACGCGAGACTTCGCCTTTCCCTTCATTACCCATTGCATTACCAGCCTCCGCATACGGCGGATTAATCAACACCAAAATCTTCTTACCCTCAGCAATGGCCTTACGTAAGCCTTCCGGCACTTTGTTGGTCAGGCTGTAATCAATCTTGCCATCGTCAGTAATGTCATCATTCAAATAATCGTATTGAAAACGCTGCGCCGCTACGCAGGTTTTAGTAGCTTTCATGACATCCACATCGGCCTCATCCAGTGTACTCATGTAGATGTTGCGCGGGTTGCTGTGCTTGACTTCCAGGTTGCCCACACCACAGCACATATCCCAAACTATGTAATTCTTTTGCCAGTTATTGCCCAATGTTTCGGTGAGTTTGTCGTAGGCTTTATCGACCACGGCAAGCGGGGTGTAATACGCGCCTTTAAAACTGCGTTCATCCAGTGGAATCAAGCTGTCGCGGCGTTCGAGCAGGTAATTGCGGTATTCGGCTTTGGGCGGTTTGTGGTAAATCGCCCAAAATTGGCGATAGCCTTCTTTGTTGCCCAATTGGTAGATTTTGCCGCCCAAGCTGAACACGGGGGCGTTGTTTTTGTGCAGCAATTCAGCGGGTAAGTTGGCGTGGGTAGACACTGTGCCATCGTGCATGATGTCGGCAAAAAACAGCAATGCGTAGTTTTCTTCCGCTACGCCGTTGATTTCGCGCCCTATCATCACCACCCATTTGTCGAACACTTGTTTTAAGTTGTCGGGCGTAATCTGGGTGCGGATAATGTCACCCGATTTGATCGCCTCTTTGACGGTGCTGATGAATTCGTCTTCATGCGTGGCAATCTTGAACGACACAAAATGCGTACCGATATGGGCAGACACTTCGTCTAAGGCTTCTTTGGGGTATTGGCTGGCGGACTTGCCCCATTTGACGGTCTTTTTGGCGAGGAACGGCAGCACATCAGCCGTTTTCATGATCGCCGCTTTTTCGGTATCAATGACCGCTAAAAACGGCGGGATTTGTTCGCCTTTGTTCAGGCCATCTTGGACGTAATGCAGCAACTGTGTAAACATCGCATAGCTGGAATACTTGCCGGTATCCTTAGCTTCAAACCAGATTTCATCGGTGCGGATGTCAATCAGCCCTTTGGTGTAGCTTTTTAAGCCCAGTGCTTTGATGTAAATATCTTTGACATCCTCTTCGCTGCGGACGTTTTTAAGGCGTTGGTATAGGCTCATGCTTTATCATAAGGGGTTAATTTTCTTGGGGTAAGCGTAGCAGGTTTCCCTAAAAATGATGTCTAGGTAGTTTGCTCGACCCCAAACCCTGGCTTTGCTCGTTCCCAAGCTCTGGCTTGGGAATGTTGTTTTCCCTAGCTCCGGCTTGGGAATGTTAGCTTTGGAAGCTCTTGCTTCCTTTATTAAGGCTTGAAGCTAGAGCTTCCAGGATGGAGTTCCCAAGCTGGAGCTTGGGAACGAGTATTAAACCTTTTCTCGTTTTGCCGAACCATCCGCAATCTGGCAATCTTCTAATGAACACATGGGCGTTTTCGCGCAGTTAATCCCCGCTTCAT
>JABFRF010000165.1 GCA_013141315.1 Gallionella sp.
CGCAATTAGGAATCGTAGCCGACATCAAATGGCTATGACCATCTTCGTGTTGCAAACCTTCGCCGTTCAGCGTGGTACGCCCTGCTGTGCCGCCTAGCAAGAAGCCGCGAGCGCGCAAATCGCCTGCCGCCCAAGCCAAATCACCAATGCGCTGGAAGCCGAACATCGAGTAGTAAATATAGAACGGCAACATCGCTTTGCCGTGGTTGGCATACGCAGTCGCTGCGGCAATCCAAGACGACATCGCACCCGCTTCGTTAATACCTTCCTGTAACACTTGCCCGCTTGAAGATTCTTTATAAAACATCAACTGATCGGCATCTTGCGGTGTGTAAAGTTGGCCCACCTGCGAGAAAATTCCCAGCTGGCGGAACATGCCTTCCATACCAAAGGTACGCGATTCATCCGGCACAATCGGCACGATCTGCTTGCCGATATTCTTGTCTTTGACCAAGATACCCAACAAGCGCACAAACGCCATGGTCGTCGATATTTCGCGGTCTTCGGTGCTTTTGAGCAGTGCATCGAAGGCTGATAATTCAGGTATCTGCAACGGCTCAGTGACTGGCTTACGTTCAGGCACCACGCCCATCTCGCTGGTGCGCTCCTTGAGATATTTCATCTCCAAGCTATCTTCAGCCGGACGATAAAAATTCAAGCTGGCAACTTGCTCGTCGTTCAACGGAATGTTGAAGCGGTCACGGAATTTCAGCAGCACTTCGCCCGCCATTTTCTTTTGCTGATGGGTGATGTTCTGACCTTCACCCGCTTCACCCATGCCATAACCTTTAACGGTTTTAGCGAGGATGACGGTTGGCTGCCCAACGTGTTGCGTGGCGGCTGCGTAAGCCGCAAACACTTTATGCGGATCGTGACCGCCGCGATTCAAATGCCAGATTTCTTCATCCGACATATCCGCCACCATCTCTAACAGCTCAGGATATTTGCCGAAAAAATGTTCGCGCACATACGCGCCATTTTTCGATTTGTAGGTTTGGTATTCGCCGTCCACCACTTCCTGCATACGCTTTTGCAGCAAGCCTTTTTTGTCTTTGGCAAACAGGCGATCCCACTGACCGCCCCACACCACTTTGATGACATTCCAGCCCGCGCCACGGAACACGCCTTCCAATTCTTGAATGATTTTGCCGTTGCCGCGCACGGGACCATCAAGGCGTTGCAAGTTACAGTTGATGACGAAAATCAGGTTGTCGAGTTTCTCACGACCCGCCATCGATACTGCGCCTAGCGATTCAGGCTCGTCGGTTTCACCATCACCCAAATACGCCCACACCTTGCGACCCGCAGTAGAAGCCATGCCGCGCAGCTCCATGTATCGCATAAAACGCGCTTGGTAAATTGCCATCAACGGGCCGAGGCCCATCGACACCGTAGGGAACTGCCAGAAGTCTGGCATCAGCCAAGGATGCGGGTAAGAGGATAGTCCATCGCCTTCCGCTTCTTGGCGGAATTTGTACATTTGTTCTTCTGAAATACGCCCTTCCAAAAAGGCGCGGGCGTAAACACCGGGTGAAGAGTGTCCTTGGAAATACACCAAGTCACCACCATGCGTGTCGGTTTTGCCGTGGAAAAAATGATTGAACGCCACATCGTAAAGCGTCGCGGCAGACGCAAAGCTGGCGATGTGTCCACCCAATTCTGATGAATCTTTATTCGCATTTAATACCAGCACCATGGCATTCCAGCGCATCCAGCTACGGATACGGTGTTCCAAATCATGGTTGCCGCTGGAGCGTTGCTCATCACCGACGCGTATCGTGTTGCAATACGGCGTAGTCGCGCTGAAAGGCACGCCAGCACCAGAGTTGCGGGCTTTATCTATCAACTGCTCCAGCAAAAAATGCGCGCGTTCCGCACCTTCGTTTTCTAACACCGACTCAAGCGCGTCCAACCACTCTTGAGTTTCTTGCGGATCGTAATCAGGTAGTAATGACATCTATACACTCTCTCTTAATTATTTACTGCTGTTTGCTATACCGTTCATGCTGAGCGTAGCTGGCGTAGCCAGTGAAATCGAAGCATAACGGTGTAGCTTTAACCCTTCGACTTCGGCGATAAGGCTGCCTACGCTGATAAAACAATTAGCCATTCGACTAAGCTGTCACTAAGACGACAGCCAAGTCGCTGGTTATCAGGGCGAACGGTTTTTTTATAGTCATACCGAGCAATCAACAATTTCCTGCTCAGTCACAACCCACTCAACCTTCACATCGGTAGCCTCTTGCGGCATGTCTTCAACCACTTGCAGCCCAAACGCCGCCGCAACCAAGGTCGGGCGATGCTCAATTTGAGCTAGCAACTTATCGTAAAAACCGCCACCATAACCCAGCCGCGCGCCGCTTCGGGTGAAAGCCACACCCGGTAAAAGTGCGAATTCTACCTCATTTAGGGTATTTAGCCGTTCACAGCGTTCGATGATCGGCTCAGGAATACCCCACAAACCCGCTGCCAACTGGCTTGCCAAGTCATTCACCCAATATAAATCAAGCTGATTAGTTTGCCGATTCACCTTGGGCAAAGCCAACAGCTTGCCATCCGCCAACACCTGCTTAACCCAAGTTCCACTATCAAACTCCGCACCAAAGCTCATATAACCCAACACCACATTGGCTTGTTGATACGTGGGCATATCAACAAGCCGTTTGGTAATAGCGGCACTTAGTTCAAATCGTTTTTCGATTGAAAGCTGTTCACGTTTGGCAAGAATTGCCTTGCGGATAATTTGTTTAGTCGCCTTAGTTGTCATTGTAACCATCAGGAAAATTTACCTGGCTCAGCATGAATCGCATCGAAAATCTCCCGTGCAAGAATCGGAAACGCTGTCCGTTGAAATTCCCCATCATCCATGTAGCGCGTCACGATTTTGTCGTTTTCCCCCATGCGCTGAATCATCAGGTCTTCAACCAGCTTACGAACGCCCAATTGGAACTTATCCAGTGGATTGGCCATTGCAGTTTGAATCACCTGAGCGTTGTTGACGGCACGAGCCTTGATCTGTTCGAAGAACAAGCGGTCCTCCTCAGTAAAGGCAGTGCCGAAACGTTCGTTCAAAACTTGAATGATTTCAGATAAGGGGGATTTCTCTTCCTTCGTTTTGCCTGAACCCACTTCAGTAGGACTGTACACCCCCTCCGGTTCGCCGACTTTCAAATCTATCGAACCGCTTGAAACGCGCTGCAAACGGTAATACTGCAACTCGACCTCGTCGCCGATTTTGACTATCGTAGTTTCACGATCTTTCGGCAAATGCGGCAACAGGAATCGCCCATAGCTATAAAGCATCTCTAAGTCAGGGTCACCATACGGCAAAATCTGGCTCAGAAAAGAATACATGCGCACATAACCGCCAAGCTTGTCGCGAAAATCGCTGCGAACTTGGTCATCATCAAGGGCTTTGAAGCGATCCACTGCGGGCTGTAGATGGCGTTGCATGTGCGCATGATCCGCCGAGTTTTGCCGATCAGGTGCGCGGTAGAAAATCTTTGCGTAGGCCTCGACCTCACTCCAGTGATACACCTGCGCCTGATCCAACTCATGCTTGATGCCCGTCAACATCTCCGGGTTGGCCGACTCTTGCAAACTGGTCGAATCGAAATAAGGCTTGAAGGCAGCATAAATATCTTCGGGTTTATTGACGAAATCGAGCACGAAAGGTTCTTCCTTGCCGACGATTTTCCGATTCAAACGCGAAAGTGTTTGCACTGCCTGCACTCCATCCAGACGCTTATCAACATACATCGCCACCAACAGAGGTTGGTCAAAACCTGTTTGATATTTATTGGCCACAAGCAACACTTGATAATCGCTAGAGCCAAATCGTTCCGGCAATTGACTTTCAGCAATGGGTTTGCCCGTTACCACATCTGGATTCATGCCCGGTTCAGTATATTCAATGCCTGTATCCGGGTCTTTCACCGTGCCGCTAAACGCCACCATCGGCCTGATGTCGGTATAGCCGTTTTCGGTGAGATAGCGTTCAAAGGCCAGCTTGTAGCGCACCGCCTGAATACGGCTGGAGGTCACCACCATTGCTTTGGCACGTCCGCCCAGTTGATGGCGCGCATGGCTGCGAAAGTGCTCGATCATCACTTCAGTTTTTTGCTCGATGTTGTGCGGATGCAACTCTTTGAACTTTGCCAAAGCTCGCGCACCTTTTTTCTTGGGAATAGACGGGTCATCTTCAACCGTTTTCACAAACTTGAACCACGTGCTATAGGTTGTGTAGTTGCGCAGCACATCAAGAATGAAGCCTTCCTCAATGGCCTGCCGCATCGAGTAAGTGTGGAAAGCTTCTTTGTTGCGACCAAACATCTCCAGTGTTTTGCCCTTGGGCGTGGCGGTGAAGGCAAAGAAACTCAAATTCTGCTGCTGCCCGCGTGTAGCCATAATCTGATTGAGGCGGTCTTCCCAGTCTGGTTCATCCTCTACAGTAGTGGTTGTGGCAACTTGAGTATCACCCACGCCCAAAATTGCTTTCAACTCCCGTGACGTTTCACCCGTTTGACTGGAGTGCGCTTCATCCACAATCACCGCATAGCGTCGCGCCGCAATGGCGGCAGCCCATTCTTTGGCTTGCTGTTGTTCTTCCGCGCTGGCTTTATCTTGGCTTTCCGCGCCCGCTGTATGCAACAAACCGCGCAACACAAAAGGGAATTTCTGCAAGGTGGTAATCACAATCTTGGTGCCGTCTATCAACGCGGCAGCCAGTTGCTTCGCATCCTGATCTATCGCCTTTACCACGCCTTGCGCATGTTCGATCTGGTAGATCGCATCCTGCAATTGTTTATCCAGCACCTTGCGGTCGGTGATGACGATGACGCAATCGAACACCTTCTGATCCTGCGCATTGTGCAAACTCGCCAGCCGGTGCGAAAGCCACGAAATACTGTTGGTCTTGCCGCTACCCGCCGAGTGTTGAATCAGATAATTGTGTCCCGCGCCTTCCTCGCTGCTCTTGGCAACCAGTGCGCGCACTGCATCCAGCTGGTGATAACGCGGGAACACCATTTTTTCGGTCATGACCAGCTTCTTACCGCCGCGCCCGTCGTCTACTTTCTGTTCGTCTTTTTCGATAAATAAAAAGTGCCCGAGAATGCCGAGAAAGCTGTCGCGTTGCAGCGTCTCTTCCCAAAAATAGCCCGTGCGATAACCGGAAGCATGTTGCGGGTTGCCCGCACCGCATTGCACTTGCCCCGGATGGCTGCCACGGTTAAAGGGCAGGAAGTAAGTCCTGTCCTTGGCGAGGCGCGTGGTCATGTGTACTTCATCCGGGTCGGCGGCGAAATGCACCAGCGCGCGCTTCTTGAAATCGAACAAAGGCGCACGCGGATCGCGGTCGGCCTGGTATTGCCGCACCGCATGGCGCCAGCTTTGGCCCGTGCCGGGGTTCTTCAACTCAATGGTCGCCACCGGTAAACCGTTCACCGCCAGCACCATATCCACCGTGCTGTGATCGGCGAGGTGGCACGGCACCTGCCGCGTGATCGTGAGCTGGTTCTGCGCGTAGAGCGCCAGCACATCCGGCGAAAGCCCGTGCGCCGGTTTGAAATAAGCCAGATGAAACAACTTGCCGTAAAACTTGAAGCCGTGGCGCAACACATGCAGCGCCCCTTTGATCTCCAGTTCCTTCACCAGCGCATCCAGCAGCATGGGCTGATGATTGCTACCGTGCAGCGCGGCCATCTCACCCCAAAGCTTGGGTTGGGTGGCTTCGATGAAAGCAAACACCCGCGCCGGAAACAACGCGCGCGCCTTGTCCCATTCGGCATTGGTGCCGGGCAACCAGCCTCCGACTTTGAGCATCTGCTCAAGGTGAGACTCAAAAGCGTTTTCATTAGTGGTGTTCATTGTGCAATCTCCAGCACGTTGATCTTTCCAGTGACAGCGGAGGTGATTAACGCCTGACGGTACTCAGTGAGGCGTTCGATTGCGGTTTCTACTTTGGCGGTGAGCTGGTCGATGTGTGCGGTTTCGCGGTCGAGGTAGGTAGCGATGGCGTGCTGTTCGACAAGTGGAGGGAGAGCCAAAATGAACTTGGATATTTGATCGAAATTCAATCCTTCCCGTGCAGCGCCACTTTGAATGGCTTCAATCTGCGCCTTGATAAAGGGTGCCTTGATAACCCATGCAATGAAGGAACTCAGATTGAGGTCAGCCAAACGAATAATGCAGACATGCTGATTGACATTGGCGTATATAAACTCAGTTGGAACAATACATGTTCGACCAAGTGATGCGCCGGTAACGTTGAGCAGAATGTCTCTTGGCTTCACTCGAGTATTTTGCATTTCATTGTCAATTTCCTCTGTGATGTAAACCACATCATTCAGCATGAAGCCTTCGTCATATATGTTCTGGCTTCGCAAGAACATGATGCCTTCATCGGTATAAACATCAGCACCACCATGTGGCGTTTTACCACTCCCAATTTTCGCGCATAAAAAACCTAAACGCGTCACACCCCAATGCGCAGGAACAAAATTTAGCCACTCCACACCCGAATTTTTCATCACCGGATGCGGTTCCAACCCCGCCGCTTGTGCGACATCGGGCGGCAGGCCGCGCGTGACGGTGCGGGCGATCAGAGCGCTACGTTCTTCTTCGAGCTTGTTAATGAGCTCATGATTCTTTGCCAGCAGCGCGTCGATCCGGGCAGTTTGGGTGTCGAGGA
This sequence comes from Gallionella sp., assembly GCA_013141315.1. Classification (GTDB taxonomy): domain Bacteria; phylum Pseudomonadota; class Gammaproteobacteria; order Burkholderiales; family Gallionellaceae; genus Gallionella. The sequence continues at coordinate 6,692 of JABFRF010000165.1, forward strand.
AACAGGCTATGGCTTGCTGTTCTTCAATAGGTGGCAGCGGTAGTTCGCAGACTCCAATAAAGTCCCAACTGGCGCGAGGCATCTTTGAACCGTAGGTCGACGAATTCACTAGATTGATGAAGCCATGGCTCAGGAGTTGATAGAGCAAAAAGTTACGGTCATAGGTATTACCCCTGAGCACCAGCAACTCGGAAGAACACAAACCTTGAAAATCGACATTGCAGGCTTTGGCTAAATATGGGCGCAACTTGCCAAAAAGTGTGTCGCCGGATTCAAAGCGATTGGCGATGCCAGTCGGCACCAAGTCCTCGTCTAAATGCAAAAGACGACCTGTCCATGATTCAACATTTTCGAGGCCAATGTACTGTAGCGGGTTGTCTTCGTCGGCATCGACTTTTGCCTCTGACCGATTTGCGATGTACTTCAGCCGCTTCAGTTCCCAGTGTTTCGGTATGTCACGAATCCAGCCGATATGGCTAGGCCTGTAACTTGGGTACGAAGCGATCTTCATGCCTCGTCACCTTTCGCCTCAATCCTTGCTTGTGCGGTTGCTATCGCCTCATGCAATTTCTTGCGCAGGACTTCGGGCGGCGGTAGCACGGTGAGGTATTCGGCAACGTGGATGCCTGCCCCATCCAGTTCCAGCAGTTCGATTTGTTCTTGTTTTTTGCCAGTGCAAAGGATGATGCCGAGTGGCGGCAATTCACCGGCTTCGGTTTCGTGTTTTGCCAGCCAGCGCAGGTACAGCTCCATTTGTCCCTTGTGTTCGGCGCGGAAGTCGCCGAGTTTCAGGTCGATGGCGACTAGGCGGTTGAGCTTTCGGTTGTAGAACAGCAGGTCGATATAAAAGTCGTCGTTGTCGATCTGGATGCGTTTTTGCCGGGCGATGAAGGTGAAGCCCGCGCCCATTTCCAGCAGGAAGTTTTCCAGTTCACGCAGGATGGCATCTTCCAGATTTTTCTCAAGGTGACGATCTTGCAGGCCGAGAAAATCGAGGATGTAGGGGTCTTTGAGTAGTAGTTTTTCTGAAACAGATTGGGTGATACGTAAGGCGTCCAGCTCTTGTCGGATAACGGCATCAGGTTGTTTGGCAATGGCGGTGCGTTCGAAGAGTTGCGAGCCCATTCGTTCCCGCAGGGTGCGCACACTCCAGCGTTCGATGCGGCACATTTCAGCGTAGAAGTCGCGTTTGAGGGTGTCTTTCTGGTAAATGATTTCCAGAAAGTGACTCCAGCTTAATTGTCTAGACAGTGCCGAGACAGTTTCGCTATTGGGAAAGCTTTCGGCAAAACGCATCATGTGGCGCAGATTTTTCACACCAAAGCTACGCCCGTAATCGACGCTCAATTGTCTAGACAGTGTCGCGACAATTTGCTCGCCATAGGTTGCGCGTTCTCCCGCAAGCACTTCAGCAGAGATGCGCTGGCCGATATGCCAGTACATGAGGGTAAGCCCCGTGTTGACGACAACGGCTGTCTGGTTGCGCGCACCTTCAATCAAGCCCCGAATGTCGGCCAGCAGGGCCGGCGATGGTGTGCCTTGTTCGGGTACCAACTGACTCATGCGGTTACCTCCTTCAGTAGCCGCATGATGTCCTCTTCCAGTGCCTTGATCTCGCTTTCGATCACAGCCAGTTCGCGCGGCGGTTCGTAACGATAAAAGTGGCGGTTAAGCGGGATTTCGTAGCCGACTTTGGTTTTGCTGTGGTCTATCCAGGCATCGGGTACATGTGGCAGCACTTCGCGTTCGAAGTAAGCCTGAATGCTTTCTTTGAGCGGCACGTTTTCGGTGTCGCGCAGCTCGGCATCGGGTTCGGGCAGTCCTTCCTTGTCGCGGCAAATTTCAGCGGTGTCGTCTCGCTCACTTAAGGCGCTGACGACGGCTTTGAGTTCGGGGGAGGACAGATGTGCGTTGAGTTCGCGGTCGATGGGTTTGAGCGACAGCAGGAAGACTTTTCTGTCCTTGATCATCTCGGGATGGCGCTTGGCAAACTCCGCCAGCAGTTCGCGGATTTTCTGCTGGCGTTTTTCACCGGCCTCAATGTCTTTCAGGCGTGCCGCTTCGTCTTTCTTGGTGCTGCTGGCGAGATTTTTGAATGCGGTTTCGGTTTCCAGCCGTTCAATACGCTCTGCGGTGGCGTGGAAGTTCAGGCGTAGCGGGCGCTCGACAGTGATTTTGTTGTAGCCGAAGTCTTCGTTGTCGAAAGACTTGCTGACGACAAGGTGTTTCCAGATTTGGTCTTTGGGCACGTCAGCGGCGGGCTCAACGTCGGTCACCGAGACGACCTTGCCATCATTGTCGAACAGTACCCAGCGGCTATCGGTGGGTTTTTCCTGGAACTGTCCGTGCAAGCGGCTGATGTCGGCAATATAGTCTGGGTCTTTGGGTTTGTCGGTCGGGTCGCCGATGCGGCGACGCTTGTTGCCCAGACTTTTCTCCATCTGCACCCAATGATTGCGAGCGTCGATGAGCTGCACCTTGCCTTTGCGGTGCTTCTCTTTGCGGTTGGTGAGCACCCAGATGTAGGTGCTGATGCCGGTGTTGTAGAAAAGTTGTTCGGGCAATGCGACGATAGCTTCCAACCAGTCGTTCTCAATGATCCAACGGCGGATTTCCGATTCGCCGCTGCCTGCATCCCCCGTGAATAACGGCGAGCCGTTGAAGACGATGCCGATGCGGCTGCCACCTTCTTTGGGCGAGCGCATCTTGTCTATCATGTGTTGCAGGAAGAGTAGCGCGCCGTCGTTAATGCGCGGCGTGCCAGCACCAAAGCGGCCTTGAAAGCCGAGGGTGTCGCGCTCGTGTTCGATATAGCGTTGCTGTTGTTTCCACTCCACGCCAAATGGGGGGTTAGCCAGCATATAGTCGAAGGTGCGTTTCTGGCCTTGCTCGTCGCGGGCAAAAGCATCTTTGGTGAAGGTGTCGCCTTGGGCGATGTTGTCGGCCTCTTCGCCTTTGATAAGCATGTCGGCACGGCAAACAGCCCACGCTTCGTCGTTCCAGTCTTGGCCGTAGAGCAGGGGTTTTGCGTCACTGTTGAGCTTGAGTATGTATTGTTCGGCAACGGATAACATACCGCCTGTACCGCAAGCCGGGTCGTAAATGGTTTTGACGACATGGCTGCGACTTAAATCTTTTTCAGGCGAGAGGAGCAGGTTAACCATCAGTTTGATGACTTCGCGCGGGGTGAAATGCTCTCCTGCTTCTTCGTTGGATTGCTCTGCTCCGATGCGTATCAGCTCTTCAAAGACATAGCCCATTTGCATGCTGTCGATGTGGTCGGGCGACAGATCAATCTTGGTGAATTCCTGAACAACTCTGAACAGTAGATTTTTGTCAGCCATCTTGGCGATCTGCTGGTCAAAAGAGAACCGCTCCATGATGGCGCGCACATTGGGTGAAAAGCCGTTGATGTAACTATTGAGATTAGGTGCGAGGTTGCTTGGGTCGTCCAATAAAGAGTTGTGGCCTTGTTGGGATGGAGCAAATTCGAGCTTGGATAGGTTGTAGAACGAGTAGCCCGTTGCCGCACTCATTTTGCTGCGGATGATGCTTTCTGGCTTGGCCTTGAACTCGTTGAATGTTGTCAGTGCTTGAGACTTGGTTGGGGCCAACAGGCAATCAAAACGACGTAACACGGTGAGGGGCAAAATAACTTTGCGATATTCGTTACGCTTGTATGGGCCGCGCAGCAGGTTGCAGATGCTCCAGATGAAACTGGCAAGTTGACTATGTGTTTCGGTGTTCATTCAGGTTGTAACTTTCATTTGATGAAACGCCATTAAGTTGATCGGCTTGCCGATGTCGGCAAACCGGTCATTGTTCAGACTAACCAAGAAACAAGCGATACGCGGGGTTGTCACTCTCGTCCCAATAGCGGTAGCCTAGGGTGTCGAGGAATTCGCGTAAGGCTTTTTTGTCGTGATGCGGCACTTGCATGCCGACCAGCACGCGACCGTAATCCGCGCCATGGTTGCGATAATGGAATAACGAAATGTTCCAATTGTGGTTCATGCTGTTGAGGAAGTTCATCAGCGCGCCGGGACGCTCGGGAAACTCGAAGCGAAAAATAATTTCATCTTTTGCCGCAGGTGCATGTCCACCCACTAAATGACGGACATGGAGTTTTGCCATTTCATTTTCGGACAAATCCAGCGTTGGCAATTTGCTTTGTTGCAACTTGCTAACCAAGTCAGAAGTTTCGGATTGGTCGCGCACCTGTATGCCCACAAACACTTGCGCGGCCTTGGGGTCGGCATAGCGATAGTTGAATTCGGTGATGTTGCGTTTACCCAGCAAGGCGCAAAATTTACGGAAACTGCCAGCCGTTTCGGGGATGGTCACTGCTAGGATGGCTTCGCGCTTCTCGCCAATCTCGGCGCGCTCGGCAACAAAACGCAGGCGATCAAAATTCATGTTCGCGCCGCAGGCGATTGCCACCAGTGTTTCGCCTTTGAGGTTTTCGCGCGCGGCATATAATTTCGCACCCGCAATCGCCAATGCACCCGCTGGCTCTAGAATGGAGCGGGTATCTTCAAACACGTCTTTGAGCGCAGCACAAGTTTCATCGGTGCTGACCAAGATGATTTCATCCACCAATTTTCGGCATAAGCGGAAGGTTTCAACACCGACTTGTTTGACCGCCACGCCGTCGGCGAACAGCCCGACATGGTCGAGTGTGATACGTCGCTTGGCCTTCACCGAACGATACATGGCATCGGAATCAACTGGCTGCACGCCGATGATTTTGATGTCGGGACGCAAGCTTTTTACATACGCGGCCACGCCTGAAATCAGCCCACCACCGCCGATGGCGACAAAAATCGCATGGATGGGCTGGGTGTGCTGACGCAAAATTTCCATACCAATCGTGCCTTGCCCAGCGATGACATCAGGATCGTCGTAAGGATGCACGAAGGTCATTTTATTTTCCTTCTCCAATTCCAACGCATGTGCGTAAGCGTCAGAATAGGAGTCACCAAACAACACCACTTTCGCGCCGCGATTTTTCACCGCGTCGATTTTGATTTGCGGCGTAGTAGAAGGCATCACGATGGTGGCTTTGCAACCGAGCTTCTGCGCCGACAGCGCCACACCTTGCGCGTGATTTCCCGCTGATGCTGCAATCACACCTTTCTTCAACTGCTCAGGAGTGAGTTGCGCCATTTTGTTATACGCACCGCGCAGCTTGAATGAAAATACCGGCTGCATATCTTCGCGTTTTAGCAAGACTGTATTGCCGATGCGTGCAGATAAATTGGGTGCGACTTCCAGATTTGTTTCAACCGCCACGTCATAAACGCGCGCGTTGAGTATCTTTTTCAAATAACCATTCATGAATTTATTCTCTGTTGAAAATTAGCTGCGCAAGGTTAGCATAAATTTTAGTGAAGCCCTTGCGAGATAAGGGAAAATCGGTTCAAATGCCGCGCATGGAAAAAAATAATCCTCACGGTATCGATATACAAACTCAGGTGAGTTATCTACCCGACCAATCCAACGAAGCGGACAACCGTTTTGTGTTTTCCTACACCATCACTATCACCAACCTGGGGGTTGCGCCTGCCAAGTTAATTAGCCGACATTGGATTATCACCGATGCCAATAACAACACCCAAGAAGTGCGCGGGCAGGGCGTGGTGGGCGAACAGCCGTTGATTAACCCCAGCCAAAGTTTTGAATATACTAGCGGCACAGTGCTGGCAACGCAGGTCGGTACGATGCGCGGTAGTTACCAAATGCAGGCTGATGATGGGTCACAATTTGATGCAGAGATTCCTCAATTCGTCCTTAGTGTTCCGCGTGTTTTGCATTGATTCTCGCCAGATTTTTGAACTTGTTTTTGCGTAATCGCTTTCCTTTCATGCTGTTGCCACTGCTTTTTTTAGCAGCGTGCGCTGCGCATAAAAAGCTGCCTATCGAAGTTTCTCCCCCTGTTATTCCATCACCTGCCGTCGTTGAACCCGTTGTGTCCACGCCACCCGTTTCACCTTTTGCCGTGAGCAAATGGGAGATGTTGCCCGACTGGCAATCGCTCGATTTGCAGCAAACTTGGCAAGCATTTGGTAAAGGGTGCGGCGCGTTAAAAAACAAACCCAATTGGAAAGTGGTGTGCGCAAAATCAGGTGAATTAGCCCAGCCAGATAACACCACGTTGCGCGCTTTTTTCGAGGAAAACTTCACGCCCTACCAAGTATTTAACCCAGATGGAACATCGCAGGGTTTGATTACCGGCTATTACGAACCCAAGTTATTCGGCAGTCGTGAACGCACAGAAAAGTTTCGTTATCCGTTATATGGTGTGCCGGATGATTTGCTGACGATAGAGTTGAGCGAGGTATACCCGGAACTAAAAAACATGCGCTTACGTGGTCGATTGCAAGGCAAGAAAGTCGTGCCTTATTACAATCGTGCGGATATTGATAACAGCAAAGCCGCGCTACAAGGACGTGAATTATTTTGGGTGGACAACGCGGTCGACTTGTTCTTTTTGCAGATACAAGGCTCGGGGCGCATTGAGTTACCGGACAGCAGTTTGGTGAAGGTAGGCTACGCCGATCAGAACGGACATCCTTATACTTCCATCGGCAAGAAACTGGTGGAAATGGGCGGGCTGAAATTAGAAGAAGCCTCGATGCAAGGCATCAAAAAGTGGGCTGATAAAAATCCCGACAAGCTCAATGCGTTGCTGGAAAAAAATGCCAGTTATGTATTTTTCCGTGAATTACCCAGTGAGTTATCCGCTCCGTTGGGCGCGCTGGGCGTGCCATTGACTGAGGAATATAGCATCGCAGTGGACACGCGAACGATTCCCCTCGGTTCACCCGTTTTTCTCGCTGCGACCTATCCCGATACGACGCAACCCTTGAATCGCTTGATGATGGCGCAAGATGTTGGGGGTGCAATTCGAGGCGCGGTACGTGCGGATTTCTTCTGGGGATTTGGCGAACAGGCCGGAGCTCAAGCGGGAAAGATGAAGCAGAAGGGACAAATGTGGGTATTGTTTCCCAAAGGCGCAGAGCCTGTCATGGCACCCTAAGCGTTGATTAAGTCTGTTTGATCACAACCGTATGACTTTCTCCGACTAGATGCTTTATAGCGCTGGCACGCACCCGTTGAACTGAGGCGGGAATAGTTGCATTATCACTACATTTCTTAGCTATTTCACCTGCGTCAACTGCACGTGCAACAGCTAATAACTGTAATAAATATTCCGCTTGCGGGTAGTTATCCTGTTCATGCCCAGTG
>JABFRF010000117.1 GCA_013141315.1 Gallionella sp.
GAAGCGCGTAACCACCATGCTTGGCGACGCATCAAGTTTGATGAATTATTGGCACAGCAACTCTCAATGCGGATACATCATCGTGAACGAAATTTGCGCATTGCACCCGCGCTTGCCGCAAAGAATATGCTGACCAAGAAGCTCATCAAAGCATTGCCGTTTTCGCTGACTAAAGCGCAGCAAAAAGTATTTGCCGAAATCAGTCACGACCTCGCCCAAGCGCATCCCATGCAGCGGCTGTTGCTGGGTGATGTGGGTAGCGGCAAGACTATTGTTGCTGCACTCGCAGCATTGCAAGCCATCGAAAACGGCTATCAAGTTGCCTTCATGGCACCCACTGAAATTCTTGCCGAGCAACATTTCATCAAGCTGAATGAATGGTTGATTCCGCTAGGTTTAGAGCCAGTGTGGCTATCTGGCAGTTTGAAAAAAAAGGACAAGACCGCAGCGATTGAGCGCATTGCACAAGGCACAACGCAAATCGCCATCGGCACACATGCACTGTTTCAAAGCTCGGTCGAGTTCAATAAGCTCGGCTTGGTGATTGTGGATGAGCAACATAAATTCGGCGTGCAGCAACGGCTTGCCCTAAAAAATAAAGGCGCAGAGCCTCATCAACTGATGATGAGCGCAACGCCCATTCCGCGCACCTTGGCGATGAGTTACTACGCCGATTTAGATGTGTCGGTGATAGACGAGCTGCCGCCGGGCCGCACGCCGATTGTGACCAAACTAGTCAGCGATACGCGTCGCGATGAAGTATGTGAGCGTATTCGTGCAGCGTGTGCGCACGGCCAACAAGCGTATTGGGTGTGTCCGTTGATCGACGAATCGGAAATCCTGCAATTGCAAAATGCGCTGGAGACTTTTCAATTGTTGACCGAAACTTTCCCTGAGTTTCGCGTTGGTTTAGTGCATGGAAAATTGAGTAGTGCGGAAAAAGTAGCAACAATGGCAGCTTTCAAAGCGAACCAACTACAACTGTTGGTCGCCACCACTGTCATTGAAGTCGGCGTGGATGTGCCGAATGCCAGCTTGATGGTCATCGAACATGCCGAACGCATGGGGTTGGCGCAATTGCATCAACTACGTGGTCGAGTGGGGCGCGGTACGACACAAAGCACCTGCATTTTATTATTCCAACAGCCGTTATCCGAATTAGCGCGCGCGCGCTTAAAAGTGATTTTTGAAAACACCGACGGCTTCGAAATCGCGCAACAAGACTTACAATTACGCGGCCCCGGCGAGTTGCTCGGCGCAAGGCAAAGTGGTGTTGCAATGTTGCGCTTTGCCGACCTCGCCACCGATGAAAATATTTTAGAGCAAGCAAGAGTAGCGGCAGATGAGTTGCTGCGCGACTACCCAGATGCTGCGCAAGCACACCTTCGGCGTTGGATGGCAAACAAACACGACTTTTTACATGTTTAATCACCCTCTCCCCAACCCTCTCCCTCCAGCGGGAGAGGGAGAAGCGCAGCGGAGGGAGAGGGGATTGAGGGCTTGTATGCTTTTGAAAAATGACTAACACCACCTACAAATTCTGGCGCGGCGACACCTTGGGCTGCGATGCCAACCTAGCACCTTGGCTACGCAATCACGGTTCGCTCACGCAACGCATTCAACAACGTTGCAATCACTTCGCGGTGCGCAAGGTACGCAGCGGGTTGGCGCGCATCGCGTTGGATGAATCTGCTTTGCTAGGCATTGCCTCACAACGGCTTGCGTATTCACGCGATGTTTTTTTGTATGCCGACAACCAACCCGTAGTGTATGCGCACAGTGTTTGTGCAACGCGGGCTCTGCACGGTGTGTGGCGTGCCGTGGCAGGGTTAGGCAATCAACCGCTCGGTGCATTGCTGTTCGCGCATCCATTAGTAAAGCGTCAGCCGCTGCATTACAAAGCCCTGCGTAGCAATCATCCGCTCTATCAACAAGCGGCTACAGTATTGGCAAATCCGCCGTCAAAATTATGGGCGCGTCGCTCGTTGTTTTATTTGCATGGCGAGCCATTGTTGGTGACGGAAGTTTTTTTGCCAGAAATACTGAGGCTAAAGTAACAACCGTCATTCCCCCGCTGCGTGTGTTGTTGGGGCTTTAGCCCCTTACAACCACGGCGTACCCCTTGTGGGTGAAAGCGGGAATCCAGTCGATTAAATGAATCACGCGGAGCGTGACAACATGATTTATATTTGGTCTGCTGCGCAGAATCTTTGATTAGCTGGATTCCGCGCTTTCGCGGGAACGACATGGTGGGTTAGTATCGCGTTATGACCTTCACCGAACGCCTATCCCTCTACATCCAACTCACCCGCCTCAACCGCCCCATCGGTATTTTGCTGCTGCTGTGGCCGACGTTGTGGGGCGTGTGGATTGCGAGCGGCGGGCATCCTGCGTTTCGCGTCATATTCATTTTCACCCTCGGTACATTGCTGATGCGCTCGGCTGGATGTGTCATCAACGACTATGCGGATCGCCATATCGACAAGCATGTGGCGCGCACTAAAAATCGCCCGCTCACCAGCGGTAAAGTCAGCGAACGCGAAACGTTGTGGCTGGCGGCAGGCTTGGCATTCGCGGCACTTTTACTTATCTTGCCGCTAAATAAGCTGACATTTGTGTTATCTATTCCTGCGGTGTTATTAGCTGCCAGCTATCCGTTTACCAAACGATTCTTCGCCATTCCACAAGCTTATCTCGGCATTGCATTTGGCTTCGGCATACCGATGGCGTTTGCTGCAACACTAGGTAGCGTGCCACCAGTGGCGTGGGTGTTGTTGTTGGCGAACGTGTTCTGGTGCATCGCCTACGACACCGAATACGCGATGGTCGATAGAGACGACGATGTGAAACTCGACATTCATTCCTCGGCATTGTGGTTCGGGAAACACGATGTGTTCGCAGTGATGGCTTGCTATGAAATTGCTTTGGTGCTGCTCGCAGTAATAGGACTAATGGCAGACTTGGGGGTGGCGTATTACTTGGGCTTGATGGCGGCGGAAGGCATTGCGCTGTATCACTATTCACTCATCAAAAATAGGAATCGTGATGATTGCTTCAAAGCATTTTTGCATAACAACTGGTTTGGTGCGGCGGTGTTTCTAGGGTTGGTTGTGGATTATGGCTTGCGATAAATGAGCCTATTTTTATAGCCATGAAAAATCTACAAACACCTTATCGTCAGAACCCATTATTGCGATTGAGCTATAGCTTGATTGCGCCGTTATACGATGCGGTGATTGAACGCCCGATGCGCACGGCGCGCAAGCAATCGTTAAACGCATTGCCAAATGATGAGCGTAAAAACGTTTTGGTGAGCGGCGTGGGAACTGGGCTGGATTTACCTTTGCTGCCAGCGCTACATCGCTATACCGCGCTGGATTTCAATGCGGCGATGTTGGCGCGCGCAGCGCAGCGCAGTGCAAATTTAGAAGTGAATTTTGTATTGGGCGACAGCATGGCATTGCCGTTTTTCGATACGCAGTTCGACCATGTGGTGCTGCATCTCATCACCGCCGTTGTGCCACAACCTGAGTTGTGTTTGCGTGAGGCGGCGCGGGTTTTGAAAGTCGGCGGGACAATTATCTTGTTCGATAAATTTTTGCAACCGCAACAAACCGCTTGGTTACGCCGCGTACTTACACCAATCTCCCGGCGTATCGCCACGCGCATGGATGTGGTGTTTGAAGAGGTATTAAGTGCCGTGCCGGAGTTGGAAGTGGTAAGTGATGAGCCGCTGATGGCAGGCGGTTGGTTTCGCGGGATTGTGTTGCGGAAAACGGAGCTGATGTAGAGGCAAGTCCCTTGCAAGCACGGTGCGCAACTTGCGGGTACTCGTGATTGTTCTTTACTTCACCCCAAATGTCTCAGGCGGCAGTAATCCCTTCAATAGTTCGGCTAAACTTTCCATTGTCGGTGCGATGGGCGAACGTTTTCGCCAAACCAGTCCGATGGTGCGGGATACGCTTGGTGCGGCGAGTGGACGCAGCGCGACGCGTGTGCCGAACTCATGAGATTGCATACCAGCCAATGCCGGCAATAAGGTCACGCCTAGCCCCATGCTGACCATCTGGCGCAGTGTTTCCAAGCTGGTGGCGCGAATTTCTTCGTTGTCGAATTCTGTTTGCTGGCAAGCTGCCAAGGCTTGATTACGCAGGCAGTGTCCTTCTTCCAGTAACAGTAAATTCGCATTCATTAAATCACCTATGCGTATTTCTGTTCCTGACGCTAAAGGGTGATTGGCAGGTACGGCAGCCAGAAATGGCTCACAAAATAGCGGCACGATTTCTAAAGCGGGATCTTCGCTTGGCAAGGGAAGAGCCAGTAGTCCTGCATCCAACTTTCCTTCAGTCAAATGCGCTAGTACATGCGGTGTCATTTCCTCGCGCAATAACAGGCGTAGTTTGGGAAATTGCTCGTGTATGGATGGCAGGACATGGGGTAAGTAATAAGGCCCCAGTGTGGGGATGACACCAAGATGAATGGCGCGAACCATCGGGTCTTTGGTTTGACGGGACAGTTCATAGATGCGGTTAGCTTCTTCAATAATGCGCCTTGCAGAATCAACAATTTCAACGCCTGCCGGCGTGAGTGTGACGGCTTTCAAGCTACGGTCAAAAATGGCGATGCCGAGATAATCTTCTAACTTTTTAATTTGGGTAGAAAGCGTGGATTGACCGACGAAGCAGATTTCAGCCGCATGACCGAAGTGTCCCGCATCTGCCAGTGCCACGATGTAACGCAATTCTTGCAGGGTCATGGCTTTTGCCTTTCATAAAAAATTTCATACGATTCATTTCGTGCATGAAACGGACAAATTTTTGCAGGGTATTGATTATCAGCTTGCGGGTAACGATACACCATTGATTCTATCAATAGTGTCCATTCAATAAATTCATCGTACTGAGATTGCATCACCATCGATGCTTTAAGCCCCTATCTGCCTGGATTATTGGCACATGATTGATTGTGTGAATGGATGCTATTCACACAATTCGTTAGATAAGTTCAAACGTTCGGATTTTAATCCTCCCTGTTGATGGCCGGATAAGTTTTCCAAGGCTAATCATCGACAACATTAAAATTTTTGCAAAAGACCACTTAATTTCATTCACAAAATAAAAGGAGAAAAATCATGACGGATTTTAATAAATTAAATCGAAGAGACTTTCTAAGTATCAGTGGAATGGCGGGATTGAGTACCTTGGTGGCGAGTGCGGTAGGCGTTAATTTCGGCATGGTGCAAGTTGCAGAAGCGGCTGCGGGCAAGGGAAAAGTAACGCCTTTTCGTTTTGCGATTTTGACTGACGCGCATCTGTTTAGTCACGTCGATCACAAGTTTGACGAGATGTTGGTAAAGGCCGTTAATGACTGTAATAAAATGAAGCCACAGCCTGATTTTGTTCTTTATTGTGGAGACATCGCACAGAACGGCACGCCAGATCAATTGGAGAAGGGCAAGCGGATTCTTTCCAAACTCAAAATGCCCATTCACTTTATCCCTGGCGAACACGATTGGTATTTAGATATGGGAGAGGCATGGCGAGGAAATTTTGGCAGTCCAACGTGGTCTTTCGATCACAAGGGTGTGCATTTCATCGGCATGAATTCGATTATCGTGCGTGACTTCTGGACCGCAGCAGGCATGTCAGCGAAAGAAAGAATGGATGTGATGGAAATGCTGGAAAGCCCGATTGCCGGACCTTGGGGCGTGCGGGAAGAGCAGCTTACATGGCTGAAAAAAGATGTGAAAAATCTTGCGTCGGATACCCCAGTTGTGGTGTTCACTCATTCGCCACTATGGGACTACTACCCGCGCTGGAACTTTCAAACCGAGGATGCACCAGAAATCCGCGAAATCCTTTTTCGTTTCGAGCGCGTGATGTCCTTCCACGGACATGTTCACATCAAACGGTTTACAACAAAATCGGCAATATGTCCTCGGTTGGAACGCTTTCCACTTCTTGGCCTTGGCCTTATCCGGATGTGCAATTGATGTATCCCAATATGCAAATGAATCGCTCTGACCCAGGTCAATTTGAAGATGGTGAAGGTACGCAACACATAGACTTGGAGAGCACCTTCAGCGGTGTGATGCAATACAATCCGTTCGGCGATATGTTGACTCCCGCCATGAAAAACGGCTTCAAAATATAAGGAGGGATGAGACATGAAAGCGAATACTAAAAATGTTGTGATGGGATTGATTGCACCTATTGCCTTGATTGGACTGTTTGCATTGAATTCCGCTTTAGCAAGAGAACCCTTTACCAAAGCTGAACTGGCGGCGCAAGAAAAGGCACTGCTGGCAGCGGTGGATCATGGTCGTGATTTATGGCACGGGACTAAACCTTCGATGACAACGAATGGTTTGGCTTGCGGCAATTGTCACCCCGATGCGGCTGCGTCAAATCCGCAAACTTTTCCAAAATATCAGGCAAATCTGGGCAAGGTTATTCCAATACGCGACATGATTAACTGGTGCATCATCGTCCCACAAGGGGGGCAAGCACTGGATGTTAATAGTGACGATATGACTGCGATGGAAGCCTATGCGACCTATATGCATCGGGGTGTTGCGATTGATCCGGGATTGGCGACCAAGCAGACCTCGGCGGTCGTTGTGAAATCTGGACCTGGGTTCCCTAAAAAAGGATCGGGTGTTGGTTACGATCAGTAAATCAACGGGTAGCTACTGACTAGCAGCCGCCCGATTTTTTAAGACTCGCAAAAAAGGAGTTGAATAATGAAAACAAAATTGGCACTACTTTTCTTAATCTTGGGTAGTTCACCGCTAATGGCAGAGCAAAGTTGCGATACACAAGCCTATCCGATGTCGCTTCATGCTGAGCAATTTATAGACAATGGCGATGGCACGTTGACTGACAATCAATCGAAATTAACATGGATGCGCTGCTCGCTGGGACAGACTTGGACTGGCACAACTTGTATTGGCACACCGACTACGCATACTTTGTTGGTTGCAGTGGCAGAAGCCTGCAAACTTAATGAGCAAGGCGGCTACGCAGGACACAGTGATTGGCGTGTGCCGCAGATACCGGAGCTGGCAATGATTGTTGAACGCCAATGCACTAACCCGCGAACCAATCAAGCACTGTTTCCAGAAACACCCTCAAACTATTTTTGGACCGCCACGCCACCCGCTGATCCCGGCAATGGTTATGTGTTGAGTTTTGGCGCAGAAGGCGCAATGTACAAAAGTAGAGGTGAGATGCTTCATGTTCGCTTGGTAAGCGGTGGCAAGCCAATGTAGGAAGGCATTCAAGCACAAAAAGGCGTGCTTATGAAGTTCGTTAAGTACACTTTGGATTGTATTGTGGTGGGAACATTAGTTGCCGTCGTCGTACACGGAATGGTTGAGCTAGCCACTTGGTTAACCATAGGCGTGTGGTTGAATGAGGGCGGCAAGTATTGGTACGCCTTCATAGCTTCAGTGGCGATGTTTAGCTCCTTGTATGCATTTTTTGAATCAGTTAATGCAAAGGTGAGCGATAAAAAATGGTATCAATATCAATTTGTCGTCTACCTTTTGCTCACGTTATTTGTGATTTTTCCTGCAATCGTTTGGGGTGTTTATCAATTCAACTATTCTGGTTCCCTCAAGTTGACTGTCATACAGGAGCGTCAGCCGTTGTTTGTGATGGAAAGCGATGGATCAATTCAAAATAAATATGTACTCAAGCTGGTGAATAAAACAGATCAAGATATTCGCGTGTCTTTTAGTGTCGCTAGTGAGATGCTAGGACTGAGAATTAAGGGGGCAGAGGCTCCGTTGCTACTACATCACGGCAAGGTTAGTTCATATACGATTTTCATTAGAGTGCCAGCAAAATATGTTTTTCGAGAAACAACTGCTGTCGAGTTCAAAGTGCAAAACATTGAAGTGCCAACCATGCAGACTCAGTACAAGACCGTATTTAACGGGCCGTAAAACTACGGCGTGGTTTCAATTAGTAAACCCAGCTTTCTAGCCAGCCATTTGGTGGTCGTCGCTTGAATCAAAATCGTCATCAAGATGGCGATGAAAGTGACTGAAGCAATGATATCCGCGCCGGGTGCTTTCATGCCGACCAACATGCCTGCTAGCGCGCCGGGAATCACGCCTGTTTCACGCGTCCAGCACATGAACATTAGCTCCTTAAAGCTCCATTTGGCGCGGCGATCAGGTAAGGCGCAAAGGAATACGGTAACAGGTCGTGCTACCAACATGAAAATCATAACGACTGCAACTCCGCTCCACAAGTATTGACCCATCAGCGCGAAATTCACTTGGGTGCCGAGCAGGATGAAGATAAACATACGCATGATGAACGCCGTGGTCATCACAAATTCTTCCAGTTGTTTGCCCTCCTGCTGAGTGCGTTTGAAACCTAGCGATTCCTGGTTGCCCAGCATGATGCCGAACACGAACACTGCCATAAAGCCGCTGGCGTGCGCGCCGTCCGCAGCCATGTACGCACTGATCACTGCCATCAAAGTTACTACGGGGGCGAACTCGGCGAGGAAGCCAAATTTTTCGTGAGAGATGAAAATGGCAGCGAGATAGCCTAACGATGCGCCGATGATAATGCCCAAGAATGATTGTTTGAGTAGGTCAAGCAGGGCATGACTCATCGAGAATTCGCCCGATCCCATTGCGATGCCCAGCACCGTGAATGTAAGTATCGCCCCCATCGCATCGTTGAATGCCGATTCGCTCATTACCGTCTGCGCCACGCGCTCTTTAATGCGCACTTGTTTGAACACGGGGACGAGAGTTGCAGGATCGGTGGAAGCGAGTGTTGAGCCGAGCAACAGTGCAACAATAGGCGCAAGCCCCAAGAAGTAATACGCCGCAAAGCCAGTAATGGCGGCAGTTATCAGCACGCCGATGGTGGCAATAATTAGAATGGTGATCCACACTTCTTTTAATACTTTGAGTTTGATTGACGCGCCGCCATCAAACAGAATATAGCTCGAGCCAAAAATCATAATGAACTGATTGATGCTCGAATCCGCTTTGATATTCACCCAACCCAACACACTGGGGCCGAGCACCATGCCAATGAGTAAAAAAACCACCACATCAGGGATGCGCAACAGTCGTGCGATAAAACCAGAAAACGTGCCGACGGCGAGGATGATGCCGAACATCAGCAGCGCGTGCTTGGCGAGTTCGAGAGAGGCGGAAGTTTCCATATTTTCTGGTGGTGACAATGTTGTCTTGGAGCGAAATTGACTGGCACTTTACCAAAAATACGGAGGGTTTGGGGTTGCGAGTATTGCCAAGGCGTTTGGTTGTTGACCGCAAGCTAGCGAGTGGATAGGGTGCGAGTCTGAGATATGTTGCAGGGAGATGATATGGCGAAGAGCGTTATTTATTATGTTGCTGTGTGGATGAGCTTAATCGGGGTTGTAGCTAATGGTGCAGAGAACGAAAATAATTCTAGTACAGCTTCAAGGTCACTGTCATTGTTGCAGCGTTTGCATGTGCCACAGCCTTCGGACTCATGGGAAATCGATTCGTATTTTGGTGGCTACAGAGTGAAGCTTGCGCTGCCTAAGGAACTGGACAGAATCGACGCTTTGCCTGAAGAGATTCGGGGCAGCGTGCGCCAGCGAATTGAATTCAGGAGGCGGAACATTGATGTTTTGCGCAAGTCTGCGATGGATATGGATCGAATATTGAGTAAGAACCGAGTTGCCCATGTTGCTGAATATGAGCAAAAACTGGAGCGGGTGGTGATGTCTCTTCCGCCATCGCAAATAAATGGAACTGAATCGCCGATGGTGCTGCATGAGCCAGTGTTGAATGCGCTACCCGACTATACCAAGGTAGATTTTTTCTTGCAGGAGAGTTTAATTCCTCAAGTGACACAACGGCTTCAGATGTTGGGGATGGAGCATCGGGTGCGACTGCATGGTGAGCAAGAATACGAATTTAATGAGGCGGGCATTTCGTTGCGTCACCACACCACTCGCTGGATGCGCGATGTATTCTGGCTTACATCAAACCAAACCAAACCAAACCAAACCAAACCAAACCAAACAAGGTCAGGTCAGGGGTCAATCCTACTATTGCCTTTAGCGTTTTATCAAATTAACGATCTGTCTCGTCCCGATAACGATTACGTGCGCAAACTAGAAGATGTGCGGCACAAAGTCGTGCGAGTACCCTTGTTCTTCAAGGGCGGGAATTTGTTGGTAGGCTCTGCTGACAAGCGACGCATTCTTTTTATTGGAGAGGATGAACTGAAACTAAACCAAGATTTTTACTACAATGCATTTTTTTATTTTCCTCCGCAGAAGGAAGTGCTTGAATTGTTCAGGCAACTTGCTGGTGCTGATGAGGTGAGGATATTGCCGAATAGCAAACACTTGTTTCACTTGGATATGATGATGGCGGTGCTGAATCCAAAGACAGTGGCTTTAATCAAGCCAGTTGACGCAGATGCGCTAGACAAAAACGATCATCGCGTAATTGCGGAGGCGCGTCAGATATTGATGGAATATGGCTTCCGTATGGTCGATATACCGACGTTAGCCGACTGGGTGAATACTTTTAAGTCACCCATCAACATCATACCTTTCACTAACCGGGACAGCGGACGCTTGACTGCATTTGTTCCTCAGTTCGAGGACAAATTGGTGATGATAAAAGGCAGGGCTGTTTCTATTCGGCAAGAAATAAAACAAGCATATGCAGAAGCAGGCGTGGAGGCTATTTTTGCTGAGAGTAGCTTCTACCAATTTGGTGGCAATTTTCATTGTGCTATTTTGCCCGTTGAGTGATTTGTCATTCAATTTCTCTATCAACAGTGCAATAATATCTCCCCGTCAAGTTTGACTTTAACGGGAGATGGCTAGCATGATACGACCAGCGAGGGGACAGGAAGTTTTAGATGACGCGTTGCTTGCAATTGCTGATGCAAAAACGATTGAACAGCTACGGCAAGCACAGGCAGTTGCTCTGCCTCTCCAATATGGCTTGAATCTGGAGCAGACAGGCCAGGCCATCGGAATATCCCCCGGCTGGGTA
This sequence comes from Gallionella sp., assembly GCA_013141315.1. Lineage (GTDB taxonomy): Bacteria > Pseudomonadota > Gammaproteobacteria > Burkholderiales > Gallionellaceae > Gallionella. The sequence goes on from JABFRF010000117.1 coordinate 11,036, forward strand.
TGCCGGTTACGCAGCCAGTTCATACGCGGCGAAATCGTGGATGATGGTGGCAAGCCAGCTCGCGGCGGCAGACGCAATGAGAACTTCACTTACGAGCAAGAGGCCGAACTGCTCAAGCCGTTTTTTGAGAAAGCCGGTATTGGTGGTGTTCTGGTGGCAGGAGAGATCAAGCCAAACTAGAAGCCGCGCTGGGTCGAGAGATGGGGCTGTCCACGCTGTACAAGCTCTTGCATCGGCATAACTGGCGCAAACTTGTTCCCGACAAGCGGCATTCGCAAAGCGATCCCGCCGCGCAGGAAGCGTTTAAAAAAACTCCCCGAAACACTCGCAGAAATCCGTAAAGACTGGACGCAAGGCGCACCGATCCGCCTGATGTTTCAGGATGAGGCGCGCTTTGGACGTATCAACGACGTGTGTCGCTGCTGGGTACCCAAGCCCATGCGCCCTTTATGCCAGGCCATGCTGACCCACGAGTACACCTACGCCTATGCCGCCGTAGAGCCGCTCACTGGCATACTTGACACCTTGATCTTGCCTCACGTGAATACCGGATGCATGCAAGTCTTTCTCGATGAGGTCGCCGCGCGTCATCCACAAGACACCATCGTTATGGTGCTTGACGGGGCAGGCTGGCATTCCAGCAGCTATCTCAATCTGCCCGCAAACATGCGCCTGTTGCCGTTGCCGCCCTACGCACCGGAATGCAATCTCGTGGAACATATATGGGATGAGTTGCGCGAGAAGTTCTTCCACAACAAAGTCTTCGACAGTCTCGACGCATTGGAAGATCAGCTCGAATTCGCCTTGAAAACTTACGAAGACGATCACGCAACGATCAAATCTATCGTTGCGTGGGAGTGGATTATTAGTGCCTTATTGAAGTAGAAATGGAATAAGACCACAACTGAAAATAGTTGCAGGTCATACAAAATGCGAAGCTTCTTGCGTTGTGAACGTCCCGCCACTAAAATTCCCGATCATTCAACTGAGGTATAACATCATGAGCACAGACATCCAAAAAATCATTCACGAGCAAGTCACGACCCATCCGGTAGTGTTGTACATGAAAGGCAGCCCACAGTTTCCGCAGTGTGGCTTTTCCGCCAACGCAGTGCGTATCCTTGGCGCGTTGGGCGTAACCGAGCCATTTACAGTAGATGTGTTGCAAGACCCGGAAATTCGCCAAGGCGTTAAGGATTACGCTAATTGGCCGACTGTTCCACAGCTGTATATCAAAGGTGAATTCATTGGTGGATCGGACATCATGACCGAGATGTATCAGAGTGGGGAATTGAAAGGGTTGTTGGGTTAAAGCTAGCCGGTTTTAATTTGGAGTGCGGCGACACGTCGCCGCTTTCTAAAAGCGCAGACATGTCTGGTAAAACTACTAGCCATCCACTAAGCAACCCCAAAACGATTGCCAAGTGGCTGGTTATGCGCAGTCCATATCAAAGCAATGTTTTCTAATCAGTACAATCTGCGGACTAAATTGCCCGTTTTACTTTCCTAAATAAACACTTGCCCGCGCAATCGCCGCTTCCACTTGATTCGGTGCAGTCCCGCCAATGTGGTTACGTGAAGCCAGTGAGCCTTCCAACGTCAACACGGCATAAATATCTTGTTCAATTAGCGCGGAGAATTGCTTTAATTCCTCCAGTTTTAAATCGCTCAAATCGCAATTGCGTTCGACACTGAAACGCACTGCCAATGCAACGGCTTCGTGTGCATCGCGGAACGGCAATCCCTTCTTGACTAAATAATCAGCCAGATCCGTAGCGGTTGCATAGCCTTGCAAAGCCGCACTGCGCATGGCTTGTGGCTTGACGGTGATGCCGCCTATCATGTCGGCATAGATACGCAAAGTTTGCGTGAGGGTATCCACGGTGTCGAACAGCGGTTCTTTGTCTTCTTGATTATCTTTGTTGTACGCCAGCGGTTGCCCCTTCATCAGGGTGAGCAAGGCAATCAAATGACCATTCACGCGTCCGGTCTTGCCGCGCACCAGTTCTGGTACATCGGGGTTTTTCTTTTGCGGCATGATGGAAGAGCCGGTGCAAAAACGATCAGCGATGTCGATGAAGCCAAAGCGTGGACTCATCCACAAGATCAGTTCTTCTGAGCAACGCGACAGATGCGTCATGATAAGCGCAGCAGCAGCGGTGAATTCAATGGCAAAGTCGCGATCAGAAACCGCATCTAGTGAATTTTCACACACGCCGTCAAAGCCTAAAAGCTTGGCGACCATTTCACGCTTGATTGGATAGCTAGTACCTGCTAATGCCGCTGCGCCAAGCGGTAGGCGATTCACGCGCTTACGGCAATCTTGCAGACGTTCCGCATCGCGTTTGAGCATTTCGAAATACGCCATCAGGTGATGTGCAAAGCTGATAGGTTGCGCAACCTGCAAATGCGTAAAACCGGGCATGATGGTGTTAGTGTGCTGTGCAGCCAGATTGAGTAATGCACTTTGCAAAGCTTTGATGAGCTCCAGCAAATCATCAATCGCGCTGCGCAAATACAAGCGCACATCGGTGGCGACTTGGTCATTGCGCGAACGACCAGTATGCAAACGCTTACCTGCATCGCCTACCAACGTGGTGAGACGCTTTTCGATGTTGAGATGCACATCTTCCAAATCAAGCTGCCAAACAAATTCGCCTGCAACGATTTCGCTTTTGATTTGTGCCAAGCCACGTTGGATGTCGCTGAGGTCTTGTGCAGAGATGATGCCGCATTGGGATAGCATCTCCGCATGTGCCAATGAGCCTTGAATATCGAACATAGCGAGCTTGTAATCAAAGCCGACTGACGCAGTGTAGCGTTTGACCAATTCCGCTACGGGTTCGGTGAACCGGCCCGACCAGGTATTTTTATCTTGTGTGCTTGCCATATATTGTCC
>JABFRF010000100.1 GCA_013141315.1 Gallionella sp.
AATCTATTCTCACGTAATACCTAAGCGAGACAACCATGACCACCACACTTACCAGCAAAGGCCAAGTTACCATACCGAAACAAATTCGCGACGCGCTCAACATGCCGCCGGGCTGTGCGGTGCAGTTCGCGGTCAATCGTGAAGGCGATGTCGTCATCCACAAAGCGGATGCGCGCACCAGCCGCAAGCCGGACCGCTTTGAAGCCGCGCGCGGCAAGGCCGACATCAAATGGCGTACCGATGACTTAATGGCACTGTTGCGTAACAAAGCCTAATGCTGTTGGTTGATACCAATGTTCTGATCGACGTTCTGGAAGACGACCCGGAATGGGCGGACTGGTCTATTGCACAACTGCGCGCGCAATCCAAAGTGCACCCGTTGAACATCAACCCCATTATCTACGCCGAACTGTCGCTGACCTTTTCCAAAGTGGAGGCACTCGACAAGACCATAACCAATCTCGGCCTTACGTTACTGGAGCTTCCACGTCCCGCCTTGTTTCTCGCGGGTAAAGCCTTCGTGCAATATCGCCGACAGGGCGGCAAATCCAACAACGTACTGGCCGATTTCTTCATAGGCGCACATGCTGCCGTGCTCGGATGCCCGCTGCTGACACGCGATGTGCAGCGTTACCAAAGCTATTTTCCCAGTGTGAAATTGGTTACCCCGTAAATTTTTAGGACACACGATGACTAACAAGAATCTGACTGCGTTCTTTTTTGAAAAACTTGAAATCACAGTTTGTGACATCAAGCGGGTAATCGCGAATTGTGACCGGAAAATGAACACATCGAATCCACAAATGAGCAAGGCGTCAAACGATGACTGACAAACAAGCACTCGTTGCGATGGCGAACATCGAAACCAAAATTCTGCTCATCCGTGGGCAGAAATTGATGTTGGATGCCGACCTTGCGGAGCTATATGAGGTGGAAACCAAGGAATTGAATCGCGCGATGAAGCGCAATATTGAACGATTTCCCGAATACTTTATGTTTCAACTCTCTGCCGAAGAGTTTGATAACTTGAGGTTCCAATTTGGCACCTCAAGTTTGAAGTCACAAATTGGCGCCTCAAGATGGGGCGGTCGTCGTTATCCGCCCTACGCCTTCACCGAACAAGGCGTGGCTATGCTCTCCAGCGTATTACGTAGCAGCCGCGCCATTCAGGTGAACATCGCAATTATGCGCACCTTCGTACAACTGCGGCAAATGCTGTCCACCAATGCCGAACTGTCGCGTAAACTCGTTGCAATGGAAAAGAACTACGACATTAAATTCAAAGCCATCTTTGAAGCCATTCACCAACTTATGACACCCACTGATTCCAAAAAGAAACGCCCTATCGGCTTTGCGCCGTGGGAAAAAAATGATGCTATCGCTTTGATAAAGGGAATAAACACGGTCATAATGTCCGCCTTTATTCCCAGATATGGGGCGCAGCATGGTCACAGTCCTTCATACCAGCCCGGATCGGGATATGGCAGCAGCTTATCTGTCAGCCGCACTCAAAACTCACAAACAAGCTGAAATTGCACGTCATCTGGGCGTTGGTGCGCGCACCCGTCAGACGCTGGATAGTCGAACAATCTATGCACGCGCATTACGTCTTTGGTCTGCAACGTCTTCTGCCGTTTGACGAACCTGCAAATAATAATGCGCCATTCACTTTCGTCGACCTCTTCGCGGGTATAGGTGGCATCCGCATGGCATTTGAAAACTTGGGCGGTCGTTGCGTGTTTACCAGTGAATGGGACAGCTATGCGCAGAATACTTATGCCGATAATTTTCCCGGCAGACATTAGATTATCGCAAGCTGCGGTAGTACCAATGATAGAAGCAACTGCTAAACTTGTGGCTACGCTCATATCTAAAAAGGATCGGCAAGCAAAGTTTCTACTTTGACTGTGCCGCAATAAATCATGGCATCAGTGCGTTGGACAAAAGAGCAAGTCAAACTGGCTTTCCATTTGTATTGCCAGCTTCCGTATGGACGCATCCACGGGCGCAATCCAGAAATAATTGCATTGGCAAAAGTTATCGGACGTACCTCTGATGCGGTTGCGATGAAGATGCTGAACATAGCAAGTATTGATCCAGCCATTACAAGCACGGGACGAGTAGGCTTGCAAGGCAACTCGGCATTGGATCGCGAGGTGTGGGCTGAATTCCACTCTGATTGGGAAAGGCTGGCAGTGGAATGTCAGTTACATCGGCAGGAGTTAGACAAAAATATCGTTGAGGATGTGGAAGTTGAAAACGATGAGTTTGTGCCAGAAGATTTTGCTGGCGAAACGCGGCAAGTTTTAACGACACAAAGGATTAAACAACATTTTTTTCGTCGTGCTGTACTCAGTGGCTACCGTGGTCGTTGTTGCATGTCCGGGTTATCAGAATCGCGTTTATTGATTGCGAGCCACATTGTTCCGTGGAGTAAAGACAAAGAGAATCGCCTCAATCCGAGCAACGGTTTATGTCTTTCGGCAATACACGACCGCGCTTTTGACAAGGGACTGATAACGCTCACAGATGATTTCAAAGTTATCGTTTCGGATGAACTCAAGCGACGCGATGAGCCTTTTGTAAACGAGGTTCTTTTGCCGTTGAGCGGACGTATGATCGAGTTACCAGAACGCTTCGCACCCCAAGCGGAATTTGCCGCGTGGCATAGGAGTGAACTTTTTGTGGACAACAAAAAATGACGATTTTGACAGCAAGGGGAAAAATTCCTGGCATGGTTTATCACGTCATGTCAGACCAACCTGATTGTTGCCCAAGTTGCCAAACACGCTTGGATTTAGTCGAAGCGATACTAATCAATGATGAACGCGTGTTTGTAAATTTTTGTGAAGAATGTCGGTGCGAAATTTTGATCGTTGAAGATTAGCAGGCGCGGTGGAATTATTCACGGACGCGGGTCATTGTGCAGCCGCTTGGTCGTTTGGCGATTTGATAGCTGGTTGGAATAAAAAACATGCGCAGGCGGCTTATGTGCCTTACGAAAGCGCAAAAGTATTGGAACCCGCGTATCGTTATTTCAGTCCCGCGTTGCTGGGGGAAGGCACGGATTTCAGCCGCTATCTGGCGGCACTGTCTGCGGGGCGCGTAATCTTCGCGCCGGGATCCAAGGTGATGAATGCAAGCACTGCAAAATCAACCGTCAAAGCCCGCAGCCAATTCAGGATGTCGGTAAAACATCTGGCGGAGCTTTACCAAAAGTTTGGGCCGGTGGATTACTGAGCAATACGAGTGCAGGCATTGCCGCCAATGTCAAAAGTGCCACACAAAGTTGGTTTGTTATGACCGATATTTGGAGCAGAGAAAAACGGTCGGAGGTGATGTCTCTGATTCGCTCGCGTGGAAACAAGGCGACGGAGTTGCGTCTGATCGATATTTTTCGGGAGTTTGGCATCACCGGATGGCGGCGCAACCATCCTCTGCTGGGCAAGCCGGATTTCACCTTCAGGCACGGGAAGGTTGTGGTTTTTGTGGATGGCTGTTTTTGGCACGGTTGTCCAAAGTATTATAGACGACCGAGCAGCAATCAAAAATTTTGGGATACAAAAATTGCCAGTAATCGAAAACGTGACAGGCGGGTGGGGCGCGAATTGCGCCGGGAGGGATGGAAAGTTGTTCGCATTTGGCAACACCAGCTGGTGAAAGCTGCGGGTGTTGCGGGTCGTGTTATACGCGCATTGGAATTGAAATGAATCATTATCCGCAGTTGACGCGATTTTTATAGTTAGGTCGCTGCGCAAGGCGCGATTGCGGCGCATCTGCGCGAGGTGGGAATGGCGATTGGGCAGGGTGAAGCGGAAGCGATGGAATACCTCGCTGCGAATTCGTAAGCGGTGAATTTTACAAGGAGTCCAATAATGAACCCCCAATCTGCATTTTTTGAAGAAAATGAAATCCGCCGCGTGTATGACGAGTCCACGGAGACGTGGTTTTTTTCAGTCATCGACATTGTTCAGGTGTTGACCCAATCGCCCGATTATCAAACCGCCAGAAAATACTGGAAGGTGCTGAAAGGTCGGTTGGATAAGGAAGGTAGCCAACTGGTAACAGTTTGTTACCAGTTGAAAATGACGGCGGATGACGGTAAGCAACGCCTCACTGATGTCGGCACCGCCGAGACGTTGCTACGTCTGGTGCAGTCTGTGCCTAGCCCAAAAGCCGAGCCGATTAAGTTGTGGTTGGCGAAGGTGGGTTATGAGCGGATGCAGGAGATGGCTGATCCTGCACGTTCGCTAGACCGGGCGCGTGAGACTTGGCAAAAACACGGGCGTAGCGAGAAGTGGATACAGCAGCGCATGACGGGGCAGGAGACGCGCAACAAGTTGACTGATTACTGGAAAGAGCACGACATAAAGGAAGGCGAGGAGTACGCGATTCTCACCAACATTATTCATCAGGAATGGGCGGCGGTGGATGTGAAAACGCACAAGGCGATGAAGGGTTTGCAAACGCAAAACTTGCGCGATCACATGAGTGAGGCAGAGTTAATTTTTACCGCGCTGGCAGAATTATCCACGCGCCAGATTGCCGAGAGCATGGATGCAACAGTATGAACGAGAGCAAAGGTTTTACCCTACCCGCAAGGGGCATGTCCGTGGTTGTAAAGCCGACGAGCCGGCAACAACACACGCCAAAAGCGCGGCAGGAATTGGAAAGTAAAACAGGCAAGAAGGTGGTGAGCGGGGAAAATTATTTGCCGCCCGTCACACGAAAAAAATTGCTTAAAAAATAATGCCTATTGTTCGCGTCGCCCTCGATATTCCACTCGCCACTTTGTTTGATTACACGGTGGCTGAAGGTGTGCAGGTGGCGATAGGTCAGCGCGTGATCGTGCCGTTCGGTAAGCGGCAGTTGGTGGGGGTGGTGGTGATGGAGTGCGTTGCCACATCGGATGTGTCGGCGGAGCGCATCAAACCAGTGACGCAGGTGTTGCGCGATAGCGCGCCGTTGTCGGCGGAGTTGCTCACCTTGCTGAATTTTTGCAGCGATTATTATCGCTACCCGATTGGGCAGACGGTGTTGTCGGCTTTGCCGACGCGGTTGCGTTCCGATAAGCCGATTATCGCTAAGCCGATATTGAGTTACCGCTTGAGCAGTAGCGGTGCAGCACTTGATTTGGAAAATTTCCCGAAACGTAAAGTGGTGCAGCGGCGCATTCTGGCGAAGCTGGTGGAGCAGTCGTGTAACTTGGCGCAGCTCAAGGCATTGTCGGCGACGGTGGGAGCGCAGTTGAAGGCGTTGGTGGCAGAGGGGTGGGTTGAGAGTTTTGATGGGGTGTCTGATATAAAAAGCTCCGTTCGTCCTGAGCGTAACGCAGTGAAGTCGAAGGGTGAGCCTGTCGAAGCCAATTCATGTCCTTCGACAAGCTCAGGACGAACGGATTGTGTTGCGAGCAAGCATGTATTCGACAACGCACACACGCTGACCAGTGAGCAACAACTCGCCGTTGATGCCGTTACCCAAGCCAGCGGCTACGGGTGCTTTTTGCTGCACGGCATCACGGGCAGCGGTAAGACTGAGGTGTATGTGCATCTCATGCACCATGTGTTGCAGCGTGGCGGGCAGGTGTTGTTACTGGTACCGGAAATCAATCTCACACCGCAGTTGGAAAATTATTTCCGCAGTCGTTTCCCCGATGTAAATCTGATGAGTTTACATAGCGGTTTAAGCGAAGGTGAGCGGTTGCATAACTGGCAGCAGGCGCAGTCGGGTGCGGCGCAGATTGTGTTGGGGACGCGCTTGTCAGTGTTTGCGGAGCTGCCCAAGTTGGCACTCATTGTGGTGGATGAGGAGCACGATAGTTCATTCAAGCAGCAAGATGGACTGCGTTATTCGGCGCGTGATGTGGCGATTTTTCGCGCGCATCAGTGCGGCGTGCCTATCGTGTTGGGTTCTGCCACGCCCTCGTTGGAAAGTTATTACAACGCGCAGAGTGGTCGTTACAAAATACTCGCATTAACGGGGCGCGCCACTGCCACCGCGCAATTGCCAACAGTGCGTTGTATCAACACTAATCAGACGGTGATGCAGCAGGGCATTAGTGAAAATTTACTGCGTGAAATAGAGAAGCGCATCGCCAATCAAGAGCAGAGTTTATTGTTTATCAATCGTCGCGGTTACGCGCCGGTGTTGATGTGTGGCGGGTGTGGCTGGTTGTCGGATTGCAAACATTGCGCGGGCAAGATGGTGTTGCATCTCAACGACAAACGCTTGCGCTGTCATCATTGCGGTTATCAAATTCGCCAGCCGAGTGCGTGTCCAAGTTGTGGCAGTGCAGATATGCATCCGGTGGGCAGCGGTACGCAACGCGTGGAAAGTGTGTTGCAGGAACGCTTTCCCAATGCACGAATTCTGCGCGTGGACAGAGATAGCACGCGCAACAAACGCGCTTGGCAAACCATGCGTGAGCAGATACACGCCAATGAAGTCGATATTCTGGTCGGCACCCAAATGCTCGCCAAAGGGCATGATTTTCCCGCACTAACGTTGGTGGGCGTGCTCAATCCCGATAGCGCGCTGTACAGCAGCGACTTCCGTGCAGCGGAAAAACTGTTCGCGCAATTGATGCAAGTGGCAGGGCGTGCAGGACGTGCCGACAAGCCGGGCGAAGTGATGATTCAAACCGCTTTCCCTGAACACCCCTTGTTTAGGGCGTTGCAGACGCACGACTTTGCGGGCTTTGCCGCCTCGCAATTGGCGGAGCGAAAAATGGCAGGTTTTCCGCCGTTCACTTATCAAGTGATGCTGCGTGCCGAAGGCAAAGTCGAGAGCGATGTTTATGCTTACCTTAACCGCGCGCATGCCGCCGCCAAAGCATTGCAGATGGATGTGGAAATTCTCGGTGTCGTGCCTGCCGCCTTGGCACGCAGAGCAAATCACCTGCGCGCGCAACTGTTGGTGCAAGCCAACACGCGACGTGCCATGCAGAATTTTTTACGTGCTTGGCAACCGCATCTTGAGGGATTTAATCAAGCTAAGCTGCGTTGTTCGCTAGACATTGACCCGCTAGAGTTTTAGAGTGGTAACGGTTTTTAATATAAGGAATAAATAATGTCTATCCATCGTTTTTACACTAAAACACTGAGCGAAAAATTGCTCTACACCTCTTTCTTGTTGTTGGTCGGACTTGGCTATTTGATGGCAATTTCTTATTTATATGTCACGCATGAAAAAAATGACGGGAAGCCTGGGTTATCCGTTTCAGATGTGGCGAGTAGCTATTACGGCAACCGCAGTGGCACACGCTTAGAGGCGGCAATTCGGGGTCCGATGTCGGGCTTTATTGAGGAAGAAGATCGGATGCGTCTGGTTGCATGGTTAAAAGATGGTGCGGGAGAAGACCATTACGCCAAAGAGATTCATCCTATTCTTGAAAAGACTTGCCTCAATTGTCATAACAAAGCAACCAGCCCTAACCTGCCAGATTTCACAACCTATGCGGGATTGCACGAGGTATCGCAGGTGGATACGGGCATGTCTATCGCAAGCTTGCTAAAGTTGTCGCACATTCATTTGCTCGGCATCAGCATGTTGCTGTTTGTGATTGGCTTCATTTTTATCCAAAGCGAGATCAATGTACATTTCAAACGCTTCCTTGTGGTATCTCCTATGGTCGCTGTGTTTGTGGACGTGGCATCGTGGTTTTTGACCAAGTGGGATGATCACTACGCCATCGTAGTGATTGTGGCAGGCGGGATATTGGGCTTCTCCATGGCGTTACAAATTCTGATTTCACTTTATCAGATTTGGTTTTTGAAGCGTCCGGATAATCCGGATCTGCATCCGCCATTGAAATGATTAGCAATCTGCAAAAAATCGTCGGCGCAAATAACGTGCTGACGGCTGAATCCGCCGCGCCTTTCTGTAAAGATTGGCGCGGTCGTTATTCTGGCGTGGCTATTGCGGTGGTTTTTCCTGCGGATACACAGCAAGTTTCTGATGTAGTAACGCTGTGTGTAGAAAATAAAATCGCTATCATCCCGCAAGGCGGTAACACCAGTTTGTGCGGCGGTAGTGTGCCGTTGCCGCAGGGTGAGCAGGTGGTGATTAACCTGTCGCGCATGAATCAAATTCGCGCCATAGATGCGATCAATTACACCCTAACCGTCGAGGCAGGTTGCACGTTGGCGAGTGTGCGTGACGCAGCGGAAAAAAATGATCGGCTATTTCCATTAGGGCTCACCGCTATTGCAGATCATTGCGAAATTGGCGGCAACCTTTCTACCAATGCGGGTGGTGTGAGCGTGCTGCGCTACGGCAATATGCGCGATTTGGTGCTGGGTCTGGAAGTGGTGTTGCCTGATGGACGCATTTGGAACGGTTTACGTAGCTTGCGCAAAGACAACTCAGGTTACGACCTCAAACATTTATTCATTGGCGCGGAAGGTACGCTCGGTATCATAACCACTGCGGTGTTGAAATTATTTCCGCGTCCACAATCTAGAGCTACTGCTTGTGTGGCTATTGCTAATCCCGATGTGGCGGTGCGACTGTTGGCGCATATTCGTGCAACGTGCGGACAAGCGTTGAGCAGCTTTGAAATCATTTCGCGCAGTTGTATGGATTTAGTATTTAAACACATTGATGATGTTCATCAACCTTTCAGGCAGCAATATGATTGGTACGTGCTAATTCAACTTGCCGATGGCCTGCAAGGAACATTAGATGGTGCATTGCGTAGTGGTTTACTGGGTTTTGGTGGTGAGGTTTTAGAGTTCGATATCACCACGGATATGAACGATGCGGAGAGTTGGTGGAAGCTACGCAAGAACATTAGCGAAGCGCAAAAGCGCGAAGGCTTGAGCATCAAACACGATATTGCTGTGCCAGTTAGCCGCGTGGCGGAATTCATCACTCGCGCTGATGCCGCATTGCATCAGGCTTACCAAGGCTTGAGAATAGTGGCTTTCGGACACATGGGCGATGGCAATATTCACTACAACTTGTCGTTACTTGATGCCGAAAAAAATCTAACCTTCATCGCGCAACATGAAAATGAAGCCAATCATATTGTCTATGAGGCAGTGCGCGAATTGAACGGCAGCATCAGTGCCGAGCATGGTTTAGGGCAACTTAAACGCGATACCATTCTCGAATACAAAGACTCGCTGGAGCTAGAGTTGATGCGTAGTATTAAACTCACGTTGGACCCACAAGGATTGATGAATCCGGGTAAGGTGGTTTGAGTTGTAGTATCAAATAAGATACTATGCGCACATGAATAAGCGAGTTAAATTACTTGAGTCTATGCGTAACAATCCCCGTGATTGGCGTATCGATGACTTGCTGGTTGTCGCCAAGCAATTCGATATTGAGTGTCGAAACAACGGTGGCAGTCATCATGTATTCAGCTTCCCAAATCTTGAAATGGATGTCACTGTACCTGCGCATCGCCCCATCAAATCCGTGTATATCCGCCAGTTTATGCTGCTGATAGATGCGGTAAAGGAGTTAAAGAAATGACTACTGCGACCATCAAAAAAATCAAAACCGTGAAGCCGCCATATCCGTTTGAGGCGTATTCACACATCATCAGTCAACTACCAAAAGAAGATGGCGGTGGATTTTTAATTACTTTCCCAGATTTGCCCGGCTGTATGTCCGATGGCAAAGATGAAGCGGATACGGTTGCCAATGGCAGGGATGCTTTTGCCACGTGGGTCTCCGCACGTTTGGATTCTGGCAAAATAATTCCTGAGCCATACTATCGCCCTGATACTGTTCCAGAGGTATCGGGTAAGTTCGTCACGCGCCTGCCCAAATCGGTACATGCAAAATTGGCGGAGCGCGCCAAGGCAGAGGGGGTGAGTTTGAACACGTTGGTGTTGGCATTGGTGGCGGAAGGCTTGGGGCGGAGAGCTGCTTAGAAAGTAATTGAGCCAGTCACCTTTAGTTCAGCCTAATAACTGTTAGCCTTCAATCAACCTTGACGATTCTATGGAACTCAAAGAACACAAGAAAACCGTAATCGAAAACAAAGAATTTTGCGGTGAGGTACAGAACGAGGAACTTTCTGCGAAAGAGTTCATTCGCGTATTCGCCGTAGGTGTGGCCTTCATAGATGTTAATTTTAAACAATGCGATTTCTCCGAGTGCTATTTCCGAAATTGCAGATTCATACGTTGCGATTTTACTGGTGCAAACATTAAGGAGTCTAACCTTAGGGGATCGCAGTTCGAGAAATGTAAATTTCAGTACACAACTTGGGAAAAGACGCTTCTTGATGAACACTTTCTTGATATTTGTCTCCCAAGTGAAGAGAACTTGGCACGCGACTTGGCTAGGAGTTTGCGCGTTAACTTTTCTCAAATCGGCAACTACGAAGCGGTTAATAAAGCCGCATCAATTGAAGTAAACCTTACTGGGCAACACCTTTACAACGCTGCTTACTCTCGACAGTCGTACTATCGTGACAAGTACAAGAGTTGGTCACGCATTGCTCACGCGATTAGCCATGCACGCTGGAAAGCTTTCGACCTTCTATGGGGAAATGGCGAAAGCATTGTTCGTGTCGTCATTTCCGGTTTGACAGTATTGGTGATGGTGGCACTTTTCATGATGCGAGATCATCCGCAGCTTCTCTTTTCAACTGCATTTTGGGGGGCTTTCACAAGTTTCTGGGGCATCCAGAGTGGCACGCAACTCTCAGAAATCTATATCGCCCTATTGACCGTAATCAGGTTTATCCTATTTGGCCTATTCATGGCAATTTTGGTAAAGAGGCTGTCCAGAAGATGACTCACGACCTATACATTTTTGGCTCGGCTGTGAGAGGCGAAATATCGTCGAGCTCAGATATCGATGTGCTCGCTATTCCATTTACCAGCGAACAGAGCGACTATCCTCACAATTGGAGCGTCTATTCTCCTGAAATTATTGAGTCATATTTCCGAGCAGGCCGACTCTTTGCATGGCATCTTCACCTTGAATCAAAATGCATTTTTTCGGCTGCGCCGATTTCATATCTTTCTAGCCTTGGAGTGCCAGCGCCGTATTCTACCGCCAGAGAAGATGTTAATGAACTTGCCGATATGCTTTGGGAGTCTTTAATGGAAATTCGGAGCGAAACAAACAATCTTATCTATGAACTAGGGATCGTCTACACGGCTATACGTGACATTGCGATGTCGGCTTCGTGGTACTTAATGGATAGGCCCTGTTTTTCTAGAAATGCACCTTACATCCTCCCTATTCCTTGTCCTTTATCTGCGGAGGCGTACCTAGGAGCTATGCTAGCTAGACATTGCTCAACGCGTGGCAGTGAACACGAAATAGACGGTAAACGAGTCGCAAGTGAGCTACTAGTCGCGCCTCTTCATGCTTGGGTAGAAAATATTCGGAGCGCGACATGACTAACTCATTTATGAACAAGGTTGCCGCAGAGCGAAGTGTGCTATCGGTCGTAAATGCGCGAACCACGGGAAAGCGGCAATTAACGGGGCTATCTTCCGCAGCTATAGAGTTGTGGTGCCGAAAAATCGGCACCGAAGTAACCAAAGATGTAGTAGAACCTTTGATTTCCCTCGCTGATCTTTGCCAACGTCTATCTGATAGGAGCCACGAAACGTTTCAGCCACTTGATCCTTTGTTAGCTACAAAAATTGAATCGAGTTTATGCATATTACGAACTGCCGTAGCACGAATGCCATGAAGGCTAACCTAACGTTAGAGTGGGACTGCCGAGAAGCATCCCGCGTCAGCCCTACAACTTAACGTTGACGGTCTGCTTCAGGAAAGTGCAAGCGAGTGTAATGGGGTTGAAAGCGGGATTAAAGTAAATTTTTTACTTGGCCTGCAAGCAAGATCACAAACAATCCAATAACCCCTCAGTGATATAATCCGCGCCTCTTTAAAGGTGCTGTTCCATGTCCGTTGTATTAAATTTCAAATCCCATTTGTCCGAATTGTTCGCGCAAGCGTTGCGTGAGGTTGCGCCTGACTTAACCCAAACCGAGATTCTTGTCGAGCGTCCTAAGCAAGCATTGCATGGTGATTACTCGTGCAATTTGGCAATGCAATTAGCCAAACCGTTGCGCAAATCGCCGCGCGATATTGCGCAGTTGTTGATTGCAGCTTTGCCTGCCTCCGCCATTATTGCGAAAGTGGAAGTTGCGGGTGCGGGTTTTATCAATGTGTTTATCACTACCGCCGCCAAGCAGAGGATTGTGCAAGCCGTGTTGCAAGCAGGTACGCAATATGGTCGCATCAATGTAGGTGCGGGACGCAAAGTGGGTGTTGAGTTTGTTTCAGCTAACCCAACTGGTCCGTTGCATGTGGGGCATGGGCGCGGTGCGGCAGTGGGCGATTGTTTGTGCAGCTTGTTGGATGCAGCGGGTTGGGATGTGACGCGTGAGTTTTACTACAACGATGCGGGGGTGCAGATCGATAACTTAACGCTGTCCGTACAGCTGCGGTGCAAGGGCATCACGCCTGATGATCCGTCTTGGCCAGAAGCGGGATACCGTGGCGATTACATCGCCGATGTGGCGCGCGCATTTATGGCAAAAGAAAAAGTTGATTCGGATGATCAACATGCGCAAGCCTCTGGGGATGCGCATGATGCGGAAGCGATTCGGCATTTTGCTGTTGCCTATTTGCGCCGCGAACAGGATTTGGATTTGCGTGCATTCAAGGTGAATTTTGATGTGTTCTCTTTGGAGTCTGCGCTGTATACCGACGGCAAAGTGGCCGCTACGGTTAAGAATTTAATCGCCAGTGGACACACTTACGAACAAGACGATGCGCTGTGGTTGCGCACGACCGATTTTGGCGACGACAAAGATCGTGTGATGCGTAAGACCGATGGTGGCTACACCTATTTTGTGCCAGACGTGGCTTACCATCTGGATAAATGGCAGCGCGGTTTTACGCGCGTCATCAATGAACAAGGCGCAGACCATCACAGCACGATTACGCGTGTAAGGGCTGGTCTGCAAGCCTTGAATGTCGGTATTCCTAAAGGCTGGCCAGACTACGTGTTGCACCAGATGGTGACGGTGTTGCGTGACGGACAGGAAGTGAAAATCTCCAAGCGCGCGGGCAGTTATGTGACGCTACGCGATTTGATTGACGAAGTCGGTTGCGATGCCACACGTTATTTTCTTGCCGCGCGACATCCCGATTCTCAGCTGGTTTTCGATATTGATTTGGCGAAATCTAAAAGCAATGACAATCCTGTGTATTACATTCAGTATGCGCACGCGCGTATCAGCGCAGTGTTGGCGCAAGGGGGTTGTAATCACGAGGTATTGTTGCAGGCGAATGTGAGCTTGCTGGATAGCGAATACGAAACCACGTTGTTGCAAAAGATGATCGATTATCCGCAGCTGATTGAAACGGCTGCACAGGATTTAGCACCGCATCTCATCGCGTTTTACCTAAAAGATTTGGCGGCTGATTTGCACAGCTACTACAATGCGTCGCGGTTTTTGGTTGATGATGAAACGCTCAAGTGCGCTCGCTTGGCATTGATTGCGGCAATCGCACAAGTAATCCGCAATGGACTAGCAGTGTTGGGTGTCAGCGCACCAGAAAAAATGTAGCAAAAGGAATACTAAAGATCATGGCAAAACCAGTAGGGAATAAATCCGCACCACCCAAGCCCGGCGGCAATAAAATGTTTGCGGGCATTTTGGCAGGGATGGTGATAGGTGTGAGCATGGCTGCGGGGCTGGCTTGGTATGTGATGAAATCTCCCAGCCCATTTATTCAGAAAGCACCAGTAGAAAACAAGCCGCCTGTGGCTGTTGAGAAGCCAATTGCAAAAGAGTTCGCTCCACCTAAACCAAAAACACAGACCGCAGATTCTG
>JABFRF010000041.1 GCA_013141315.1 Gallionella sp.
ATCCCGTTACGCAGTCTGAAAAATTTGATGGGGCTGGCAAGTTTATTCGACGTTATGTTCCCGAGCTATCCAACTGTCCGAACAAATGGATTCATGCGCCATGGCTCATGCCGCTGAATGAGCAGAATTCTAGCCAATTTATGATTGGGCAGGATTATCCTTTACCGATAGTCGATCATGCATTGGCTAGAGTAAATACACTTGAGCTTTATAAACGAGCAGTAACTGCTGAGAAATTGGCAGACAAAAATCTTGACGAAGCATAGCTGTTGCCTGGATTTAATAAATCTGAAATCACGCAATGCAGAAGTTGTAGTTTATTGCGCATCGCGCTTGCTAAATGACAACGTCAACTCACCCAAACGAAATCCAAATTTGCTCATAAATGATCGATTCAACAACACTTTGTCATCCTGCAAATAAAACCAGTCTTCAAAATTAACTTTGTAAATTTTGTCACCGACTGGCAGTGCCAGCACGTAATTCCAACGCAGCGCATTACCCGCCGCAATGCCTTTGGCAACACCCACCACATCAGCCGCACGACCTTCATAATGCGTGGCATCCAGCTTGGTGATTGTCCATATTCGACGCTGCTTTGTTCCGTCTGAATAAGTGAAATCCTCATCTAAGGTACCCACTTCGTTTTGCCAATGGCTAACAATTACCACATGAAAACGTTTTACAACTTGCCCGGAACGATCTTGGAACATGCCATGTCCATCAATCACGCCGTTAAAGTATTTTGCCAAATCTAATGTCGGTTGTTCATTTTGATAAGACTCAATGTTGGCACTGCTGCAACCTGCCAAGGTGAGTACAACAGCGAAGGGTGCGAGGAGTTTTTTGAGCATGATATTGTCCTTGTTGAGTACAGAGAGTCATTAGCTTTTACTTGAAAATTGGAGTCGCAAGCCGCGAAAAATCGAGCCTAGCAGCGGTAACTTGGCATATAGCTCCGCGCTACTATCCCAATAATCGCGGTGGTAATTCACCTTGCCCTGAGCATTAAATTTCAGTACTGAATTACCGCGTATTTTGAACGGCATCACGCGCAACAGCTTTACGTTAAAGATGAAGTCCCACACCAACACCACGCCTTGTTCAGCTTGAAACACATCTGTAATTTTGAACGCGGGTTTATCTAATTTGTGGAACATGTCGATGAAGATGGCTTGAATATCTTGCAGGCAATTTACCTCATTGAATGGATCACAGAAATAGGCATCCTTAGCATAGTAATCGCCCATCGCGGCGACTTTGTCTAAGCTCAATGTTTCGAAATACAGTATTAGTTTTTCAAAGTCATTCATCATTTGGTAAATCGCTTAACCAGAAAAAAATACACTTGGTACGGCAGGAGCTTTAGCAGTTTTAGCCACAACGTAAAACGATGCGGAAAGTGAATTTCAAAATCGCCACGTGCAAATCCTGTGATAATTTTTGCTGCGGCTTGCTCAGAAGTTAACAGCGCAGGCATAGAAAATTTATTTTTCTGTGTCAGCCGTGTATCAACAAAACCAGGAGTGATGAGCGTGACACTCAGTCCTTTTGCAGACAAATCGAGATAAAGGGTTTCGGTAAAATTGATAAGCGCGGCTTTACTCGCACCGTAAATTAACGCGGCAGGCAAGCCGCCATAGCCCGCCACGCTGGCCACGACGGCAATGCCACCGCTGCCTTGCTGCAAGAGTTGCGGGATGACTGCGGCTACAGAATTGATCGTACCGCTCACATTGATGTCCAGCATCTGCTGTGCCGCTTCGGCATTAAAATCGAAAGCATGCATTTCGTTATACACGCCCGCATTGGCAACAAACAAATCAATGCGCTGATATTTGGCGATGATGGTTTGTACGGTCTGCGTGAGAGCTTGTATATCGGTGATGTCGCAATTTATCATCATCGCCAGCGGATATTTTGCACAGATGGCATTCAAACTTGCGCAATTTCTGGCAGACAAAATCACCTGCGCACCGCGCGCTAAAAGCTGCTCAGCCAATGCTAATCCGATGCCGCTGGAAGCCCCGCTAATCCAGACTACTTGTCCGCGCCAATGACTGATTTTTCGATTGAGTGTCATAGCCACTTTATAGTTTAGGCATGCGCCAATTCAATTTGGTACACATTGGTCGAACCTGCTAAAAAACTCCCCTCACAATACGCCAAATAAAATACCCATAAACGACGAAAGCGTTCGTCAAAACCGAGCGGCAGGATTTCATGCCATTTTTCTTCAAAGTGTGTGCGCCAAATCTGCAAAGTTTTTGCGTAATCACCGCCGAAAGGGTGGGCATTCACCACACGCAGACCAGCTTGGGTGGCAAGCTGAGTAAACTTAGTCACCGAAGGCAACATGCCGCCAGGGAAAATATATTGCTGAATGAAATCTGTTCCCTTGCGATAGCTGTGAAACTGTTCATCTGCAATCGTAATGGTTTGCACCATGGCTTTACCCTTTGGCTTGAGCAGGCGTTTGAGCGTGGAGAAATAAGTCGCCCAGTATTGCTCGCCCACCGCTTCAAACATTTCTATCGACACAATAAAATCATAGTGACCTTGTATATCGCGATAGTCCGTCAAGCTTAAATTGGCGCGATGATGCAGCGCCTTGCTTTCCAAGCGTGCTTCGGCGTAGCTTAATTGGCTAGGCGACAGTGTCACGCCATCTAACGTTGCGCCATATTTTCCAATCGCCGTTTCGGCAAAGCCACCCCAGCCACAGCCTATCTCCAGAAT
>JABFRF010000146.1 GCA_013141315.1 Gallionella sp.
GGGTAAGTCGGCACAATTCCCGTTACACGTTTGGTTGCCTGATTCGATGGAAGGTCCAACGCCGATCTCAGCTTTGATTCATGCGGCGACCATGGTGACGGCGGGTATTTTCATGGTGGCGCGTATGTCACCGATGTTCGAGTTGTCTGACACAGCATTGTCGTTCGTGATGATTATTGGTGCGATTACCGCTCTGTTTATGGGCTTCTTGGGGATTATCCAAAACGACATTAAGCGTGTGGTAGCGTATTCAACTTTGTCGCAACTGGGTTATATGACCGTGGCACTCGGCGCGTCGGGTTATTCAATCGCCATCTTCCATTTGATGACCCACGCGTTCTTCAAAGCGTTGTTGTTCCTCGCGGCAGGTAGCGTGATTATGGCGATGCACCACGATCAAGACATCCGCAACATGGGTGGTTTGCGCAAGTACATGCCGATTACTTGGATTACTTCGCTGATCGGTTCATTAGCGTTGATTGGTACGCCATTCTTCTCAGGTTTTTACTCCAAAGATAGCATCATCGAAATCGTGGAGTTGTCGAAGTTGCCAGGTTCAAGCTTCGCCTATTTTGCCGTGACTGCTGGGGTGTTCATCACCGCGTTCTATTCATTCCGCATGTACTTCTTGGTATTTCATGGCGAAGAGCGTTTTGGTAAGCCACATCATGTGCATGATGCTCATGCTAGAGATGAACACGCACATGATACACACGGACATGATGACCATGCGCATGACGATCATGCTGAGGAGCATCACGGTTTAGCACCGGGTCAAAAGCCGCATGAAACACCGTGGGTAGTTACCCTCCCGCTAATTTTATTGGCGATACCTTCAGTACTCATCGGCTATTTTGCAATTGAGCCGATGGTGTTCGGTAACTACTTTAAGGACGCAATTTACATTGCGGAGACACATGATGGCCTTGCTGAGTTAGCTTCGGAATTTCAAGGCCCTTTGATGAAAGTGGTACATGCATTCGCAGAGGCACCGCTGTGGTTGGCAATATCTGGTGTGTTGACCGCGTGGTTCTTTTATTTGAAGCGGCCTGATATCCCCGCTGCGATACATAAACGTTTCCAAGGCATCTACACTTTGTTGGATAACAAATATTACTTTGATCGTTTTAATGATTGGTTCTTCGCAGGTGGCGCACGTGGGGCAAGCAGCTTTTTGTGGAAATTTGGCGACATTAAGTTGATTGACGGTTTGATGGTCAATGGTTCGGCGAAAGTGGTGGGACTGTTCTCAGGTGTGGTGCGCAAGCTGCAATCGGGTTACATCTATCACTATGCTTTTTCCATGATTATCGGCGTGTTCATCTTGATGACCGTGCGAACTTGGTTTTAGGATAAAAACTTAACCCCCTCAATCCCCCTTATCAGGGGGAAGGCAGCTCATCCCCTGATAAGGGGAGGCTGGGAGGGGTTGAAAATGAAGGAAAGACAGCATGATTTTTGGACTACCCGTAATTAGCGTTGCAATCTGGATGCCGATTTTGTTCGGCGTGCTGGTGTTGGCAACAGGCGACGACAGAAACGCTTCGTTAGCGCGCGTCCTTTCTTTGGTCGGTTCAGTATTGAGTTTTTTGGTAACGATTCCGCTCTACACGGGCTTCGCCCGCAATACATCGGAAATGCAATTCGTCGAATTGCATGATTGGATTATGCGTTTCAACATCCAATATTCGCTGGGTGTGGATGGCATCTCGATGCCATTCATTTTGCTCACTGCGTTCTTTACCCCCATCGTCGTGCTGGCAGGATGGAAAGTGATTGAGAAACGTGTTTCGCAATACATGGCCTCTTTCCTGATTATGTCTGGAATTATGATAGGCGTATTTGCCGCGTTGGATTCCATTTTGTTTTATGTGTTTTGGGAGTCGATGCTGATTCCGATGTTCCTGATTATTGGCGTGTGGGGTGGTGCGAATCGCGTCTATGCCGCGGTCAAGTTTTTCCTCTACACCTTATTGGGTTCGCTACTGATGTTGGTGGCGTTGATTTATTTGTATAACCAAACGGGTGGAAGTTTTGCAATACTGGATTTCCATCGTGTCGCGCTGTCGATGTCTGCGCAGATTTTAATCTTCATCGCATTCTTCTTTGCCTTCGCGGTGAAAGTACCGATGTTCCCTGTGCATACGTGGTTGCCAGATGCACACGTAGAAGCACCTACGGGCGGTTCGGTGATTTTGGCGGCGATTATGTTGAAGGTGGGTGCATATGGTTTTTTGCGTTTCTCTATGCCTATTGCGCCGGATGCCAGTCATTATTTGTCTGGTGGGATGATTGCGCTGTCCTTGATCGCGGTGGTGTATATCGGTTTGGTGGCTTTGATGCAGACTGATATGAAAAAGTTGGTGGCGTACTCTTCAATTTCACACATGGGTTTCGTGACGCTAGGTTTCTTTATCTTCAATACATACGGTATGGAAGGCGCGTTGTTGCAAATGGTTTCACACGGCTTTGTGGCAGGGGCACTGTTCCTGTGCATCGGTGTGTTGTATGACCGTATGCACTCGCGCAAGATTGCTGATTACGGCGGTGTGGCGAATAAAATGCCCGTGTTTGCGGCGTTCTTTATGTTGTTTGCAATGGCGAATAGTGGGTTACCAGGCACGAGTGCATTTGTGGGCGAATTCATGGTCATCATGGGCGCGATGCAAGCGAATTTTTGGTATGCCTTCGCTGCGGCATCCACGCTGAT
>JABFRF010000149.1 GCA_013141315.1 Gallionella sp.
TGGTGAAATCGCTGGAAGAGTACGGCATCGGTCGTCCTTCCACTTACGCCACAATCATATCTACGCTACAAGCCCGTGAATACGCCATTCTCGACAAGAAGCGTTTTATGCCCACTGATGTGGGTCGTGTCGTAACCAAATTCCTCGCCGAGCATTTCACCCGTTATGTCGATTACGATTTCACGGCGAATCTGGAAAATGAATTGGATGAAGTATCCGAAGGTAAGCGCGATTGGATAGGCGTGATGGATGCGTTCTGGAAAGGTTTTTCCACACTCATCAAAGACAAAGCCAACATCGACCGCCCCGTGGAATTGCTCGACGAAGCCTGCCCGGAATGCGGCAAACCGCTGGCGAAAAAACTCAGCCGTTACGGCAGCTTTATCAGCTGCACCAACTATCCTGAGTGCAAATACAAACGCAGCCTGAGCGGCGAATCGCAAGACGATGCCACCGCACGTGTGGAGTTGGGCGAATATCCCGACACCAAACAAGCCGTGTTGTTACTGCGCGGCCCTTACGGACATTATGTGCAACTGGGTGAAGTGATCGAAGGTGAAAAGGTTAAACCCAAGCGAGTGTCGTGGCCTAAAGAAATGCCACTGGATTTGGCCGATTTGGCCAGCGCGCTCAAGCTGCTCGCCTTGCCGCGTGAACTCGGCATGCACCCTGAAACCAACAAAAAAGTCATCGTCAACATCGGTCGCTTCGGCCCTTACATCGGCCATGACGGCAAGTTCAAATCCATCCCGCGCAGCGATAACATTTTCGAGATTGAGTTAACTCGTGCCGTGGAATTACTGTCTCAAGCACGTGATGGCAACACCGTGTTGCGCACCCTCGGCGACCACCCCGACGACAAAGCCAGCGTGGAAATTTGCAGTGGACGCTATGGCCCTTACGCCCGCCACGGCAAAATCAACGCCACCTTGCCCAAGGGTTTATCGCCCGACGACATCACGCTGGAAGAAGCACTGGAATTGATCGCCGCTAAAGTAGCGAAAGGACCAGCCCCCAAAAAAGCTGGCGCGAAAAAGCCAGCAGCAAAAGCTAAAGCGGCACCTAAAACTACTAAAGCAAAAACGGCAACGACCAAAGCGAAAGCCACGGCTAAAGTAGCCAAGCCTGCTGTCAAAAAAGTGGTGGCGGCGAAGGTAACTAAGCCAGCAGCTACGAAGAAGGTTGCTGCAAAGAAATCGGTTAAGAGCAAAGCTTAGTTAGTAACAGGGCGCAATAACGATTGCGCCCCTGCAACTATCATTAGCGACAGGGGTGCGGCAAAAATAACTCTGCTATAGGCACATTGAAAGCCCGTGCAATTTTTTCAATGTTGTCCAATGAAATGTTACGCACTCCTCGCTCGCAATGAGCAATAAAAGTTCGGTGTAGTCCAGTTTCAAATCCTAAAAATTCTTGTGACCATCCGCGTTCAGCGCGAAATGCTCGCATATTTATTGCGAGTATTTCACGTGCAAAACCAACAGGAGAGGAATGTGAAACCATGCCATAAGTTTCGCCCCGTTGACGTTTTTAACGTCAGCCGCGTATAAGTCACATTAAGTTTTTTAATAACCGAACGGGAGAAATTAATATGAGAAAATTACTGCGCGTTTCCGCATATATTTTATCCATACTGTATTCGAATTATTTATGGGCAGCTGAAAAGGGGGAAGGCCTAGGAGCTTTAGCGGCGAAACGGGTAGTTGAAGAGATGAATTCTGAACATTATCGCGCCGTCGATTCGAGCAGCTTGCAACAATATGAGAATGCCCGCGAAGAACGACTACGCTCAGCAAGCGAGCAACAACAATCTACTCAGAATAATGAGCGAGAATCTTCTTTAGGCAAAGGCTCTAAATCTGTTACCCCAGGAGTATATGAATTTGGTATGTGTGTTGGATTTGGTGGCGACAGCGTCCCAACCACATATCGAAATTTGAAATACTATGATAAATACACTTGCAATAAGGCATACAACGAAGAAGATCGGTGCTATGTTGCAATTAAATCGATGGAGAGAAGTATGCAAGAAGCAGGTGTACTTGCAAAATGTGGAAGCTTCCTTAATAGAGAGCTGCGTGAATGTCGAAAAGTTGTTTTAATTGAAGGAGAAAAGTGCGCACAATTGTCAAAGTAGCCAAGTAGACCTGATGAACGCAGCGTTATCCACCCTACAAAAAAGTTAAAGAGGCCGGATTCAAAATAATTTTCCACCGCCTTCACCTCTTAAACATCCCGCCGTGTGGCGGGATTTTTTTGTCCCTTGAAAACTTATAGCTCACATTGCTGTTGATACTGTTTTCCGATACTGTTTCACCATGAAACGTAAAAGCTCAAAAACCCTCGCGCTGATTTTTGCGCGCCCTGTTTCGGGCAACATCAAATGGCGTGATATTGAATCGCTATTGGTAGATTTGGGCGCAACGGTGAGTGAACGCGAAGGGTCGCGTATCGGCGTGAAGTTGTTTGACGAGGTGCGGGTATTCCATAGGCCGCACCCTTAAACCGACACGGACAAGGGTGCGGTGGAATCGATCCGCAAATGGTTAAATGAGAATGGGGTGCAGCCATGAAAAATGTAATGATGATTGAAGATCAACGGGCGGTGATTGAGTACGACCCTGACATCGAAATGTTTCGCGGTGAATTTGTAGGC
>JABFRF010000044.1 GCA_013141315.1 Gallionella sp.
CACCAAATTTCTTCGACAACACCATAGTGATGGCCGCTGTTAAGGTGGTCTTGCCATGATCGACGTGGCCTATCGTGCCTACGTTGACGTGCGGTTTCGTGCGTTCAAATTTGCTCTTTGCCATGATATATATCCCTTAAACTAAAATTATTTACTGCTCAATTATTTCTTACTCATGATGGCTTCAGCGACATTCTTTGGTGCTTCAGAATAATGCTTAAACTCCATAGTGTAAGTTGCGCGACCTTGGGTTGCTGAACGCAACGATGTCGAGTAACCAAACATTTCCGCCAATGGCACTTCCGCCTTAACTGCCTTACCACCACCCACCATGTCGTCCATACCTTGAACCATGCCGCGACGTGAGGACAAATCACCCATCACCGTACCGGTATAATCTTCAGGCGTTTCAACTTCAACCGACATCATCGGTTCAAGCAACACGGGGCTAGCTTTACGCATACCATCTTTAAACGCCATCGAAGCCGCCATCTTAAAGGCGTTTTCGTTCGAATCCACATCATGGTAAGAACCATCAAACAAGGTGACTTTAACGTCAACCACTGGGAAGCCCGCCAACACGCCATTTGGCAATGTCTCGCGCAAACCTTTTTCAACCGCAGGTATATATTCGCGAGGAACAGAGCCACCCTTGATCGCATCAACAAACTCGAAGCCTTTGCCTGTTTCGTTCGGCTCCATCTTCAACCAAACATGACCAAACTGACCACGACCACCAGACTGTTTAACGAACTTACCTTCGATTTCAACAGACTTACGAATAGCTTCACGGTACGCCACTTGAGGCGCACCCACGTTGGCCTCAACGCCAAATTCGCGCTTCATACGATCAACCAAAATTTCCAGATGTAACTCACCCATACCAGAAATAATTGTCTGACCTGACTCTTCATCCGTACGCACGCGGAACGACGGATCTTCCTGCGCCAAGCGATTCAACGCCAAGCCCATTTTTTCCTGATCGACTTTAGTCTTAGGCTCAACCGCAACGTGAATCACCGGCTCCGGAAACACCATACGCTCCAAGATGATTTCTTTCGCCGGATCGCACAATGTATCGCCCGTGGTCGCCTCTTTCAAACCAACCGCAGCCGCAATATCACCCGCAAAAACTTCCTTGATTTCTTCACGCTCGTTCGCATGCATCAACAAGATACGACCCACACGCTCTTTACGTCCTTTGATCGGGTTGTAAATAGTATCGCCTGATTTCAACATGCCGGAATAAACGCGGAAAAAAATCAGCTGACCCACGAACGGATCAGTCATAATTTTAAATGCCAAACCAGAGAACGGCTCATCATCACTCGCCTTACGGAATCCAACCTCACCATTAGGCAATTCACCCTTAACTGGCTTGATGTCAGTAGGTGCTGGCAGGTATTCAATAACCCCGTCCAGCATAGCCTGCACGCCTTTATTCTTAAAGGCGGAGCCGCACATCATTGGAATAATCTCGCCTGCGATAGTACGCAAACGCAAACATTTTTTAATATCCGCCTCTGACAAATCGCCATCTTCGAGATATTTATTCATCATCTCTTCAGACGCTTCAGCAGCAGTTTCCACCAACTTTTCGCGCCACTCATTACAGGTCGCAACCAAGTCAGTCGGAATGTCGCGCAGATCAAATTTCATACCCTGCGACGCTTCATCCCAATAGATCGCCTTCATGCGAATCAAATCAACCACGCCCTCAAATTTCTCCTCAGCACCGATTGGCACTTGCAGAGGAATAGGATTCGCACCCAAACGCGTGCGCATCTGGTCGTAAACTTTAAAGAAGTTTGCGCCCTGACGATCCATTTTGTTCACAAACGCCAAACGCGGCACGCCGTATTTATTGGCCTGCCGCCATACTGTTTCAGACTGAGGCTGCACGCCACCTACCGCGCAATACACCATACACGCACCATCCAACACACGCATCGAACGCTCGACTTCAATCGTGAAATCTACGTGGCCGGGGGTATCGATGATGTTGATACGATGCTCAGGAAACGAGCCATCCATACCTTTCCAAAAGCAAGTTGTCGCAGCAGAGGTAATAGTGATACCACGCTCCTGCTCCTGCTCCATCCAGTCCATCGTGGCCGCGCCATCATGAACCTCACCAATCTTATGATTGACACCGGTGTAGTACAGAACGCGTTCTGTCGTAGTTGTTTTGCCTGCGTCAATATGCGCACTAATGCCGATATTGCGATAACGTTCAATGGGAGTTTTGCGTGCCACGATGAATACCTAACTTGAAGTCTTAATTAGAAACGGAAATGCGAGAATGCTTTGTTTGCATCCGCCATACGATGAACTTCCTCACGCTTCTTAACCGCGCCGCCGCGACCTTCAGATGCATCAATCAATTCACCCGCCAAACGCATACCCATCGACTTTTCACCACGCTTACGCGCGAAGTCTTTCAACCAGCGCATCGCCAACGCCACACGGCGAGATGGACGCACTTCAACTGGGACTTGATAGTTCGCACCGCCCACACGGCGGCTTTTTACTTCCACCTGAGGCTTCGCATTGTTCAATGCCAAGTTAAAAATCTCAATCGCGTCTTTACCTGTCTTTTTACCAACCTGCTCAAGTGCGCCGTAAAGAATACGCTCA
>JABFRF010000058.1 GCA_013141315.1 Gallionella sp.
TCTTAACCGCGCCGCCGCGACCTTCGGATGCATCAATCAATTCACCCGCCAAACGCATACCCATAGACTTTTCACCACGCTTACGCGCGAAGTCTTTCAACCAGCGCATCGCCAACGCCACACGGCGAGATGGACGCACTTCAACTGGCACTTGATAGTTAGCACCACCCACACGGCGGCTTTTTACTTCCACCTGAGGCTTCGCATTGTTCAATGCCAAGTTAAAAATCTCAATCGCGTCTTTACCTGTCTTTTTACCAACCTGCTCAAGTGCGCCGTAAAGAATACGCTCAGCAACTGATTTTTTTCCTGACGACATCAACACGTTCACAAATTTCGACAAATCTTGATTGCCGAACTTTGGATCAGGTAACACATCGCGCTTGGGGACTTCTCTACGTCTTGGCATATCAACCTCAAATTAACTTGTAAATTATTCTTACTGAAAATTACGCTTTTTTGGCGCGCTTGGTACCGTACTTCGAACGAGACTGCTTACGATCTTTAACGCCCGCCGTATCCAAGCTACCGCGCACCATGTGGTAACGCACACCCGGCAAGTCTTTTACACGACCACCGCGCAACAACACCACGCTATGCTCTTGCAAGTTATGACCTTCACCACCAATGTAGCTAATCACCTCAAAGCCATTGGTCAAGCGCACTTTTGCAACTTTACGCAACGCCGAGTTAGGCTTTTTTGGAGTCGTAGTGTACACACGGGTACACACGCCGCGCTTTTGTGGAGAGCCACCTAAAGCTGGCACTTTGCTCTTTTCTACGATGGCGACACGCGGCTTGCGAATCAACTGATTGATGGTTGGCATTTTGATCAGACCCTAAATTGTTCTAAAACTTTGTTAAAAATCAATAAATAAAAAATACCGTCGCAGCAAGGCAAAGGACTTCAGCCGCTTGCGACGGGAAAAAAGGTTGCGAATTCTAGTGAGAAAGACCCGTCGTGTCAAGCAATTCAGGACTATCTAGCAATCCATCTGCTATAACCGCTTCACTCGCCACTGGCATATCTATACCCAGATGGCGTTTGCGACGCGCCACGTGGAAAGCCAAGCCCGTACCAGCCGGAATCAAACGACCCACGATAACGTTTTCTTTCAAGCCACGCAGGTCATCACGTTTGCCCATAATCGCAGCCTCAGTCAATACGCGTGTGGTTTCTTGGAAAGAAGCCGCCGAGATAAATGAGTCTGTCGACAACGATGCTTTAGTAATGCCGAGCAACACGAATTCAAACGTTGCAGGCTCTTTACCTGCCGCAATGGCCTTCTCGTTTTCCACTAACAAGTCAGCACGCTCAACTTGTTCGTTTGTAATAAAACGAGTTTCGCCTGCATCTTTGATTTGTACACGGCGCAACATTTGGCGAACAATGACTTCGATATGCTTGTCACTAATCTTCACACCTTGCAAGCGGTACACTTCCTGCACTTCATCAGTGATGTAACGTGCCAACTCAGCCACACCTAGCAAGCGCAAAATGTCATGCGGATCAGCTGGGCCATCAACAATCATTTCACCCTGATTCACCACTTGGCCGTCATGTGCGAGTACATGCTTTTCTTTTGGTATCAAGAATTCATTGGCGATACCATCCACGTCGGTAATGACCAAACGTTGCTTACCCTTAGTATCTTTACCAAACGAAACTGTACCCGTGCATTCTGCCAACATACCGGCATCTTTTGGAATACGCGCTTCGAACAATTCCGCAACGCGTGGCAGACCACCGGTAATATCACGCGTCTTACTGCTTTCCTGAGGGATACGCGCCAGCACGTCACCCACACCCACTTGCTGACCATCTTCAACGGTAATAATAGAACCCGTTTGGAAGGTCACGCTAACCGGCGTTTGCGTTGCAGCAAGCAATACATCGCCGCCCTTTTTATCGAGCAGACGTACCATCGGACGAACCACTGTTTTGCTGGTTGCCGTAGAACGCTTAGGATCAATCACCACCATCGTTGACAAACCCGTTACTTCATCGATTTGTTTAGCAACGGTAACGCCTTCTTCAACGTTTTGGAAGTTCACCTGACCTGCGTATTCAGTGATGATTGGACGAGTATGCGGATCCCATGTGGCGAGTATCACGCCTGCGCGCACCACTTCACCTTGCTTAATTGTCAACGTTGCGCCGTAAGGCACTTTATGACGTTCACGCTCACGGCCATGATCGTCAGCAATTATCACTTCCGCACTACGCGCCACGACGATTACTTCACCGCGCAACGTCGTAACGATACGCATATTCGCGCTGTACTTCAGCTCACCATTCGACTTACTTTCAACGCTGCTCGCCACCACGGTACGTGACGCTGCACCACCGATATGGAAGGTACGCATGGTCAACTGCGTGCCTGGTTCGCCGATAGACTGCGCCGCAATCACACCAACCGCCTCACCCACGTTTACCATACCGCCGCGACCTAAGTCACGGCCGTAACATTTCGCGCACAAGCCGAAACGTGTTTCGCAGCTCAACGGTGTACGCACTCGCACTTCATCTACGCCCAATGTTTCAATGCGCTCAACAGCCGCTTCATCTAACAACGTGCCTGCTTCGTAAAGTGTTTCGCCACTTTCCGGATTAACTACATCGGTGCTGACAACGCGGCCTAAAATGCGCTCGCTCAATGCTTCGATTACTTCGCCGCCCTCAACCATGGCTTTCATCGATGTGCCGTTGGTCGTGCCGCAATCATTCTCAATCACCACCAAGTCTTGCGTCACATCAACCAAACGACGCGTCAAATAACCAGAGTTCGCCGTCTTCAACGCCGTATCAGCCAAACCTTTACGCGCACCGTGGGTTGAAATGAAGTATTGCAACATGTTCAAACCTTCGCGGAAGTTCGCGGTAATCGGCGTTTCGATAATCGAACCATCCGGCTTCGCCATCAAACCGCGCATCCCGGCCAACTGGCGAATCTGCGCTGCAGAACCGCGCGCGCCAGAATCCGCCATCATGTAGATGGAGTTGAATGACTCTTGCATCACAGGCTTGCCCTTAGACATGCGCGGCTCGCCAGTCAATCGCTCAATAATCGGCTCACTACCCAACTGCTCCATCATTGCCTTCGCCACGACTTCACCGGCACGCTGCCAAATATCCACGACCTTGTTGTAACGCTCGCCGTCTGTCACCAGACCAGAGGTGTATTGCGTATAGATTTCCTTGACTTCTTTTTCAGCAGAACCAATCAACTCATTCTTTTGCGGTGGCATCAACATGTCATCCACTGCAATCGAAATTCCAGCACGTGTCGCATAGGTAAAGCCTGTGTACATCAACTTATCCGCCATAATGACGGTGTCACGCAGACCACACTGACGGAAGCTCGCATTAATCAAGCGAGAAATTTCTTTCTTCTTCAGCGTTTTGTTAATCAACGCAAATGGCAAGCCATCTGGCAACACTTCTGACAATAAAGCGCGACCCACTGTCGTTTCATGACGAACCAATTTTTCTACTGGCTGACCATCCGCGTCTTTATGAATCTCTTTCAGACGCACGATTACTTTAGCTTGCAACGCCACTTCGCGCGTTTCATAAGCACGCGACACTTCGCCGATGTTAGCGAACATTGAGCCTTCGCCCAACGCGCCAATTTTCTCACGCGTCATGTAATACAAACCCAACACAATATCTTGCGAAGGAACAATGATCGGTTCACCGTTTGCAGGTGACAGCACGTTGTTGGAAGCCAACATCAAAGTGCGGCACTCCATCTGCGCTTCTAACGACAAAGGAACGTGAACCGCCATTTGGTCACCGTCGAAGTCGGCGTTAAATGCCGAGCAAACCAACGGATGCAACTGAATCGCTTTACCTTCAATCAGAATCGGCTCAAACGCTTGGATACCCAGACGATGCAGCGTAGGCGCGCGGTTCAGCATGACTGGATGTTCGCGGATCACCTCTTCGAGAATATCCCAAACCACCGGCTCTTCCGCTTCAACCATACGCTTACTAGCTTTGATTGTCGTTGCCAAACCCATTGCTTCGAGGCGACTAAAGATAAATGGCTTGAACAATTCCAACGCCATTTTTTTCGGCAAACCACATTGATGCAGCTTCAACTGCGGACCCACCACGATAACGGAACGACCCGAATAATCGACGCGCTTACCCAGCAAGTTTTGGCGGAAACGACCGCTCTTACCTTTAATCATGTCAGCCAAAGACTTTAACTGACGCTTGTTTGCGCCTGTCATTGCCTTACCGCGACGACCGTTGTCGAGTAGTGAATCCACCGATTCTTGCAACATACGTTTTTCGTTACGCACGATGATGTCGGGTGCCTTTAATTCCAGCAAACGACGCAGACGATTGTTACGGTTAATTACACGGCGATACAAATCGTTCAAATCTGATGTCGCAAAACGTCCGCCATCCAATGGCACTAATGGACGCAACTCTGGCGGCAACACTGGCAATACAGTCAGCACCATCCAATGCGGCTTAATGCCAGATGCGTTAAACGCTTCCAACACTTTCAGGCGCTTGGCGTATTTTTTGATCTTGGTTTCCGAACCTGTCGCAGCCAATTCAGCGCGTATGGTTTCAATCTCATTGTTCACATCGAGATTACTCAACAACGCACGAATACCTTCCGCACCCATGGTCGCGCTAAATTCATCTCCATACTCTTCAGTCTTGGCGAGGTAATCATCTTCCGTCAACAACTGACCGCGTGTAAGCGGAGTCATACCAGGCTCAGTCACTACGTAGGCTTCAAAATAAAGTACCCGTTCGATGTCCCTTAGCGCCATGTCCAGCACCATACCGAGACGCGAAGGCAATGACTTCAAGAACCAGATATGCGCAACAGGCGAGGCCAACTCGATGTGACCCATGCGTTCACGACGCACCTTAGACAAGGTCACTTCCACACCGCATTTTTCGCAAATCACACCGCGATGTTTCAGGCGTTTATATTTACCGCATAAACATTCGTAATCTTTTACTGGGCCAAAAATCTTTGCGCAGAACAGACCGTCGCGCTCAGGCTTAAAAGTTCGGTAGTTGATGGTTTCCGGTTTTTTAACTTCGCCGTACGACCACGAGCGAATTTTTTCGGGCGATGCCAAGCCGATTTTGATCGAATCAAACTCTTCTTTTTGCGTGACCTGCTTAAACAAATCTAACAATGATTTCATGTGCCACTCCTCAAAATTCAAGATTCAAAGTGTTGGGCATTTACCCAACACTGTTGAAACGATTGCAACGTTATTGACGAACCAAATCCATGTCGATACCCAAGGAACGAATCTCCTTGATGACCACGTTAAATGATTCCGGCATACCCGCATCTATCTTATGCTCGCCTTTAACGATGCTTTCGTAAACCTTGGTACGTCCCGCCACGTCATCCGACTTCACCGTCAACATTTCTTGCAAGGTGTACGACGCGCCATACGCTTCCAACGCCCACACCTCCATCTCACCGAAACGTTGGCCACCGAACTGAGCTTTCCCGCCCAACGGCTGTTGCGTAACCAAGCTGTATGGCCCAGTAGAACGCGCATGCATCTTGTCATCAACCAAGTGATGCAACTTCAACACATGCTTGTAACCAACGGTCACTTTACGATCAAACGCTTCACCTGTGCGGCCATCAAATAACGTAGTCTGTCCTGAGATTGGTAAGCCTGCCAACTCCAACATGTATTTGATTTCTTCTTCGCTCGCGCCGTCAAATACTGGGGTCGCAAACGGCACGCCCTTAGTCAGATTGCGGCACAACTCAATAATTTCATCGTCGCTGAACGCCTCTAAATCAACCGTCTGACCATTGTGATGGTTGTAAATCTTATTCAAGAATTTACGCACCTCAGCAATCTTGGCATTGGTTTGCAACATGTCGTCAATCTTCTTGCCCAGACCTTTGGCAGCCCAACCCAAATGCGTTTCAAGAATCTGCCCGATGTTCATCCGTGAAGGAACGCCCAGTGGGTTCAACACCACGTCAACTGGCGTACCATCCGCCATGTACGGCATGTCTTCCACAGGCACGATGCGCGAAACCACACCTTTGTTACCATGACGACCCGCCATCTTGTCACCAGGCTGCAAGCGACGTTTAACCGCCACATACACCTTGACCATTTTTTGCACACCGGCTTGCAACTCGTCGCCTTGAGTCAATTTCTTTTTCTTCAACTCAAATGCTGCGTCAAATTCCAAACGCTTTTGCGCAAGACTATCTTTGGCCTGCTCCATTTGCGCAGCCACTTCATCATCTGCCACGCGAATGTCGAACCATTGATGATGCTCAAGGTCATGCAAATACTCTTTGTTTAACTTCGTGCCTTTCGCTAACTTCTTCGGTCCGCCATTGGCAATTTTGTTATGCAACAATTTTTCCAAACGGGCGAACACGTCAGCTTCAACGATACGCAACTGATCGACCAAATCTTTTTTGTAGCGGCTCAACTCATCATCAATAATTTGCTGCGCACGCTTGTCTCGCGTCAAACCTTCGCGAGTAAATACTTGCACATCAATCACCGTACCCGAGCTACCAGTCGATACACGCAAGCTGGTGTCTTTAACGTCAGATGCCTTTTCACCGAAAATCGCACGCAGCAATTTTTCTTCAGGCGTAAGTTGAGTTTCACCTTTAGGTGTTACCTTGCCTACCAACACATCACCCACCGCAACCTCGGCTCCGATATGCACGATGCCGCATTCATCCAGACGCGCCAATTGCGCTTCTGCCAAATTGGGAATGTCGCGAGTAATTTCTTCAGGGCCTAACTTTGTATCGCGTGCCGCAACCGTTAACTCTTCGATATGAATCGAAGTGAAGCGGTCTTGCGCTGAAACACGCTCAGAGATCAAGATCGAATCTTCGTAGTTGTAACCATTCCAAGGCATAAACGCGACCAGCATGTTTTGCCCCAAAGCCAATTCACCCATATCGGTAGAAGCACCATCGGCCACTACATCACCGCGTGCAATTACGTCGCCCACTTTAACCAAAGGACGTTGATTGATATTGGTGTTCTGGTTAGAACGAATGTATTTAGTCAGGTTGTAAATATCGACACCAACTTCACCCGCCGTTGTTTCGTCGTCATTGACACGCACCACGATACGCGCCGCATCCACATAATCAATGCGACCACCGCGCCAAGCTTGAACAGTTGTGCCCGAGTCAATCGCCACAGTACGCTCAATACCCGTACCTACCAACGGCTTTTCAGCGCGCAAACAAGGCACAGCTTGACGTTGCATGTTTGCACCCATCAACGCACGGTTCGCATCGTCATGTTCCAAGAATGGAATCAAAGAAGCCGCCACCGATACCACCTGTGAGGGTGACACGTCCATGTATTCCAAGTTTTCTGGTGTCGCCAATACGAATTCGTTGTGCTTACGTGCCGATACGATGTCGTTAGTGAAGTGGCCTTTTTTATCCAACTCGGCATTCGCCTGAGCAATGGTAAATTTACCTTCTTCAATCGCCGATAAATAATCAACCTCATCCGACACCTTGCTGTTCGCAACGCGACGATACGGCGTTTCGATAAAGCCGTATTCATTGGTGCGTGCATACAACGCCAACGAGTTAATCAGACCGATGTTCGGACCTTCCGGTGTTTCGATTGGGCACACACGACCATAGTGAGTCGGATGCACGTCACGAACTTCAAAGCCCGCACGCTCACGCGTCAAACCGCCAGGTCCAAGCGCAGAAATACGACGCTTGTGCGTGATTTCTGCCAAGGGATTGGTCTGATCCATAAACTGTGACAACTGGCTAGAACCAAAGAATTCTTTAACTGCTGCCGAAATCGGTTTAGCGTTAATCAAATCATGCGGCATCAAATTGTCAGTTTCAGCTTGACCCAAACGCTCTTTAACGGCGCGTTCCACACGAGCCAAACCCGCGCGGAATGTATTCTCTGCCAATTCACCCACAGCGCGCACACGACGATTTCCCAAGTGGTCGATATCATCAATTTCGCCGCGACCATTGCGCAACTCAACTAAAATTTTAGCCACAGCAACGATATCTTCGTTCGACAAAATCGGAGAACCCGTCAGATCTTCACGACCTACGCGACGGTTAAATTTCATACGACCCACGTCAGACAAGTCATAACGTTCATCATTGAAGAACAAGCCATTGAACAAATTCTCAACCGCATCTTCAGTAGGCGGTTCACCAGGGCGCATCATGCGATAGATGGCTACACGCGCCGTCCATTGGTCAGTGCTTTCATCAATACGCAAGGTTTGCGAGATGAACGCGCCATGATCCAAATCATTGGTGTACAGCGTAGGGACTTTCTTGATGCCGGCTTCTTGCAAGGTCTCCAGCAAAGCTTCAGTGATCTCATCATTGGCATTTGCAACGATTTCGCCACTCTCTTTGTCCACGATGTTTTCTGCAATCACGCGACCAATCAAAAATTCATTTGGCACATCCAGCTTAGTTATACCCGCCTCTTCCATTTCGCGGATATGACGCACGGTAATACGCTTATCTTTTGCAACAATTACTTTGCCCGCTTTGTTCAAAATATCAAAACGCGCGGTATCACCACGCAAACGCTCAGGAACAACTTCAAATTGAATAGATTTTTTATTCAGATGGAATGCATCAAACTCAAAGAACATCTTGAGCATATCTTCATTGTTATAGCCCAATGAACGCAGCAAAATCGTAACAGGCATCTTGCGACGACGGTCAATACGGAAGTACACGTAGTCCTTCGCATCAAATTCAAAATCCAACCATGAACCACGATACGGAATGATACGTGCCGAGAACAATAGTTTGCCAGACGAGTGAGTTTTACCGCGATCATGCTCAAAGAACACGCCTGGTGAACGGTGTAGCTGCGAAACGATGACGCGCTCAGTACCGTTAATCACAAATGAACCCGTGTTGGTCATCAACGGGATTTCGCCCATATAGACTTCCTGCTCTTTTACTTCCTTAACCGTAGGCTTGGAGGCTTCCTTATCCATGATGGTCAAACGTACGCGCGCGCGCAGCGGTGATGCGTAAGTCAAGCCGCGCTGACGACATTCTTTAACATCAAATGGCGGCATGCCCAACTGATAGCTTACAAAGTCGAGGCGCGCATTTTTAGAATGGCTGTGGATCGGGAAAATGCCATTGAATGCAGCTTGCAGGCCATCATTTTTGCGCTGTTCAATAGGCGTATAGGCCTGCAAAAAAGCAGCAAAAGATTCTAGCTGCGTAGAAAGCAAGAATGGCACCGGCAAAGCGCCGACGCGCTTGGCAAAACTTTTACGGATACGTTTTTTTTCGGTAAAAGAGTAGCTCATATAATCTCCACGATTAAAGGAAAACAAAGTTTGCTAAATTTCACCTTGCGGTAAAACCTAGCTTTGGTCACATCCGATTTGCCTAGTTTTAGACCAAGCCAACCTTAAAAGACAGGGGACAAAAAATATTTTTAAACTTTTTGACCGCTAGCTTCTACAAGCGGAAAAAGGCTGACGGCAAAACCGTCAGCCTTTTTGCAACACGCTGAATTACTTGATTTCAGCAGTTGCGCCAGCTTCGATCAATTGCTTAGCTACCGCATCAGCATCAGCTTTAGATACGCCTTCTTTAACTGCTTTAGGTGCGCCATCTACCAAGTCTTTAGCTTCTTTCAAGCCCAGACCGGTAATTGCACGAACCACTTTGATCACGTTAACTTTGCTGTCGCCAGCGCCAGTCAACATCACAGTGAATTCAGTTTGTTCAGCAGCCGCAGCCGCACCACCACCAGCAGGACCTGCAACTGCAACTGCAGCAGCAGATACGCCGAATTTTTCTTCCATTTCTTTAATCAATGCAGACAATTCCAGCACAGTCATGCTTGCAATTGAATCCATCAAACTAGCATTAGTTACAGCCATGTTGTTCTCCTAAAATACAGTTAGTTCAAAAATAATTAAGCAGCAGCGGTTTCTTTGCTATCACGGATTGCAGCCAGAGTACGCACAAACTTCGCAGTCGTTGCATTCATCGTTGCCATCAACATCGCAATCAACTCGTCACGGCTTGGTGTCGCAGCCAGCACAGCAACTTGTTCCGCAGACATCATGGAACCGCTCATTGCACCCGCCTTGATTACCAACTTGTCATTCGTCTTGGCAAAATCAAATACCACTTTAGCCGCAGCAACAGCATCCGCACTCATGCTATACACGAGTGGGCCTACCATTTTTTCAGCTAAAGATTCGAAAGGAGTACCTTGCACAGCACGGCGCGCCAATGAGTTTTTCAACACATGGAAATACACACCGGATTTACGAGCGTTAGCGCGCAATTTGGTGATGTCAGCGACGGCAATACCGCGATACTCTGCCAAAACGATAGTTTGTGACTGCGCAACTTGCGCACTCACTTCCGCTACTACCGCTTGTTTCTCTTGCAGATTAAGACTCAAGTCTTCCTCCATTATCCGAAATGCACTCACGCACATTCCATCGTTTACAACAGCGACCTTGAATCAGGAGAATATTCATTCCTGCTCGCGGGCACACCATCTACGTGGGCAGTCAAACATCTGACCTTTAAGTTTCTGACCAACTACGCCTTCAACACCTACGGTCTCGGACGCTGCATACCCCAGCATTCCAAAACTTGCGCCAGCAATTTCTCGCTGGCAAATTTTTACAACCAAGAGGCTGTCAGACTCGCCTGTTCAACACGGATACCCGCACCCATGGTGCTAGAGAGCGATACCTTTTTCAGATATACACCTTTGGAAGCCGCCGGCTTAGCCTTGTTCAGCGCATCAACCAATGCCAACAAGTTTTCACGCAATGCTTCTGGCGCAAATGAAGCGCGACCAATCGTACATTGCACAATACCGTTCTTGTCGGTGCGATACTGAACCTGACCTGCTTTAGCGTTCTTAACCGCACCCGCCACGTCAGCTGAAACCGTACCCACTTTAGGGTTAGGCATCAAACCACGCGGACCAAGAATTTGACCCAATTGGCCCACCAAGCGCATTGCGTCCGGGCTAGCAATCAGCACGTCAAAATCTAAATTGCCAGCCTTGATTGACTCGGCCAAATCTTCAAAGCCAACGATGTCAGCACCCGCTGCTTTAGCCTCTTCAGCTTTAGCGCCCTGCGCAAAAACCGCTACGCGCATCGTTTTACCTGTACCTTTTGGTAAAACCACTGAGCCACGAACCAACTGATCTGATTTACGTGCATCGATGCCGAGGTTAATCGCCACGTCAACAGACTCGTCGAATTTCGCAACAGCGTTTTCTTTAACCAAGCTCAATGCATCGCTCAATGGATATAATTTATTGCGATCAACTTTTGCAGCAATCGCTTTATAGCGTTTAGACATGTTACACACCCTCCACAGTAATACCCATACTACGCGCGCTTCCGGCAATAGTACGTACTGCAGCATCCATATCCGCAGCAGTCAGGTCAGGCATTTTAGTTGTTGCGATAGCCTCGGCTTGTGCGCGAGTTAACTTACCCACTTTGTCGGTATGCGGTGTTTTACTGCCTTTTTGAATTCCCGCCGCCTTCTTGATCAGAATCGTCGCAGGCGGGGTTTTCATAATGAAGGTGAAACTCTTGTCAGCAAACGCAGTGATCACCACTGGGATTGGCAAACCAGGCTCTACACCTTGAGTTTGCGCGTTAAACGCCTTACAAAATTCCATGATATTCAAGCCGCGTTGACCCAATGCTGGACCAATCGGTGGACTTGGATTTGCCTTACCTGCAGGCACTTGTAGCTTGATGTAGCCAACAACTTTTTTTGCCATGATGCACTCCTATCAAACGGGTACGAACGAAACGTTTAGTCTCTCCCCAACATGAAAAGTAACAGCCTCGCGGCTGTTACTTTTCGCTTTTCAGACCTTTTCTACTTGGCCGAAATCTAGTTCAACCGGAGTCGAGCGACCAAAAATAGTCACTGCCACGCGGATTTTATTCTTGTCGTAGTTTACTTCCTCAACCGAACCATTGAAATCAGTAAATGGACCCTCTTTGACACGCACCAATTCACCCACCTCAAACAACACTTTAGGCCTTGGCTTCTCAACCCCAGCCTGCATTTGCTGCATAATCGTTTGCACTTCTTTTGCGCTGATCGGTGATGGCTTCATCGCTGAGCCACCCAAGAATCCCGTGACCTTAGGCGTGCTCTTTACCAAATGCCAACTTTCGTCAGTCATTTCCATCTCAACCAATACATAGCCTGGAAAAAATTTGCGCTCACTGATGCTTTTTTGCCCGGACTTCAGCTCGACCACTTCTTCAACTGGCACCAGAATCTGCCCGAATTTGTCTTGCATAGACTCGCGCTGAATGCGCTCAAGCAAAGCACGCTGTACGCTTTTCTCAAACTGCGAGTACGTATGAACCACATACCAATTCATGCTCATCAGTCGCCTCGTCCCATCAACTTATTCACTAAAACCATCAAGCTCGCATCTACCGCCCACAAAAACAAGGCCATGGTGACCGCAAACAAAATTACCACACCCGTGGTTTGTATCGTCTCTTTACGTGTTGGCCAAACCACACGCTTAGCTTCCGCAACAGAATCCTGAGCAAAGCCAAAAAATGCCTTGCCGTACTGACTCGTGTAAGCCACACCTGCTGCAGCCAACACCCCTATCAGCATCGAACCCAGGCGCAATACTGCGGCACTCTCGTGCAAATAATAATAGCCAGCGATACCCACTGACATTAGTGCAAATGCTAGGACCAACTTAATTTTGTCTTGCATGCGCAATCATTCCGATCAACTTACTTACTTTTGGCAGGCCAGGAGGGTCTCGAACCCCCAACCCTCGGTTTTGGAGACCGATACTCTACCAATTGAGCTACTGGCCTAAACTCTTAAGGAGACAAGCGCAAAGGTTAAATCCTCTGCGGTTCGCCTCCTGTTATTTACTACTCAATAATTTTTGCAACCACACCGGCACCGACGGTACGACCGCCTTCACGAATCGCGAAGCGTAAGCCTTCTTCCATCGCGATCGGGTTGATGAGTTGCACGGTAATGCTGACGTTGTCG
>JABFRF010000017.1 GCA_013141315.1 Gallionella sp.
CTCGCTTCACCGCTAATTCTCTGAACTCTGGTGTGTATTCCTGATTCGGTATTCGCTTCATTTCTTCTCCAGTAAGTAACGTTGATTTTACGTCACCCTTGGAAGACTATTTTTCGGGGGAAGCTCAGAATCGCGTAATTATGTTTGAAGTCGATACACTTTCGGATACAATGCGCGTCGTTTTAGGCGCGTAGCTCAGCTGGTTAGAGCACTTGGTCGACATCCAAGGGGTCGTTGGTTCGAGTCCAATCGTGCCTACCAAAAAATCAAGGGGTTAGGCAGTTTGCCTAGCTCCTTTTTCTTTTCCTGTAGTCAAAAACGTACCAGTTTTCAGTACATTTTCTGCCAAAGCGACTGGCTTACGATCCACCCATTGTGCGAGATGTTCACTAGATAAGTGCGCATACTTCTGCACCATCTCTGGCGAAGACCACCCGCCCAACTCCTGTAATACATGCAACGGCGTGCCTTCTTGAATATGCCAGCTTGCCCACGTATGTCTGAGGTCATGCCAGCGGAAATTCTCGATGCCTGTCCGCTCCAATGTTTTATGCCACGCTTTAGTGTTCACCTGATGCACGGGTTTACCTCTAAAACTAAACACATTGGCTTGATGCTTGCCGATCTGTTTGCGTATCACCTCAACTGCCACGCTCGTCAATGGAACGGGAATCGCTTTCCTGGCTTTGGCTTGGTCGGGGTGTATCCATGCCGTCCTGCGCACTAAATCCACCTGCGACCATTGCAAACCCGTTACATTGGCACGCCTTAAACCTGTTTCCAAACTAAAGCGCACCATGTCGGCTAGATGAGCGGGTAATTCGGTAATCAACCTGTCGGCTTCATTCCGCGTAATCCAGCGCACCCGTTTGGTCGGTTCAGGCAGCATACGCACCGTCGGAACACGATCAATCCATTCCCATTCGTTGCAGGCTTTGCGCAAGATAATCCGAATCACTTCTAACACACGGTTCACCGTGGAGTTTTGAACGCCCTCGGCTTGTTTCGCGGCTGAAATCTTATCCAGCATATCCCGCTTGATGGTCTGCAACTCGACACCGTTCAGGTACTGATCCAGCCAGCGCAAATGATAAATGTCGCTGACCTGCGAGGCTTTGTGTTTCGTCTCGCCCAGATACCGCACAACTGCATCGTTCCACTGGTAGATCGGCTTGACTCCCAGTCTTTCCTGCTCCCACAAGGATGACTTCAGCTTGGCTTCGTACTCTTCCGCTTTGATGCGCTCGGCAGTGCCAGAGCTTTGCTGTATTCGCTGTCCCGCGTGGGTGAAACGAACCCACCAAATTGATGAGTCCTTACGCTTGTAGAGTGACATGGTATTTTCTCCTGTGTGTCACCTTCCAGCGTTCGCCACTTGGAAGAATAGAGCGAACGCAAATAAGAAACAAGGTCATCTTGGATAAAAGTCCAACACTTGCCCGGCTTGGCTGCGGGAATTTCGCCAGCACGCGCCTTGGCTTGCACCGTGACGGGGTGCATTTTGAGGAACGCGGCGGCTTGCTCAAGATTCAGGGTCTCCATCTGTAATGGTGTACGGTGACTCATTACATCGTGGGGAAAAGCAAGCAGTGCAAATCAGTATCTAAATAATGCCGCTCTTCTTTTCTGTAGGATTGAATCTCCGTGTCAATGTGGATTACACGAAACCGTCTTCTAAATTCAATAGGAACAAATTCATTGATAAGGTCACGAACAGCTCCGACGTGCGGTGTAAAATAAATTACATAATGAATGGGACACAGCGGATCATTCAAATCAAAAAAGTTTGTGTAGTAGTTTTTGAGTACCTCTTTCATCCTCTGCCGAGATTTGACATTGAGTTCACCTTCGACAGCAAAGATGCGACCACGATGTGTAAATAGAGCATCGGGTACGCTTTTGAACAGTTTGTTCTTGTACAGCGTTTTACCTGTCACCCAGTTTTCTGCTTGGTAGTGTTTTTCTAATTCAAGGCGAATTTTTTGAATCACAAGATGGTGATCGGTAGTGCGAGGAATGGTTTTACCCAATGAGAGGGCGGGACAGGTGCCTGTCGCGTTGATGTTGGCAAGACCTAGCGGTGAAATACCGTAGATGCGCAGCCCTCCAGCCAAGCTTTCTGTTTTTAACAAGTTGTCACGCACCATGTGAGACAGCGTGGCTTGCGTTTGGCGCACTCCCAACTCAAGAATATGACTTACCATTTTCATCGTAGTCCATACTTCGCCACTGCCCATGAAATCCAAAGCTAATGTTTTCTTTTCCTGAATACGCTTTTTTATGTCTTGATGGGAAGATTTTGCTGGAATGTATTTTTTCGGGGCCAGTGGTTGAGCGTCGGTAAAAATCGCTGGTTTGTTATCGTTGGTTTCATCATCATTTAAACTCATTTGCTTCTCCTAACTTTGGTAGCGAATTTTGGCTACTGCTGCGAGAAGAGTAATCAAGTTAAAAACAAATGCAAGGTATTTTATCTGCATATTCTGGTGAACGTGAACAGTGATTCTGCTCGAACGTGAACGCCGGAACGGCGTGATGTGCTGGTGTTTGGTTTTTACTTCAAGTGTTCACGCTGGGTCAAGTTTTTTTGGGTTTTCGCAT
>JABFRF010000010.1 GCA_013141315.1 Gallionella sp.
CTATCGCGATGCAGCAACGAACGTGGATGCAAGGCTTATGGGATGCCTCAAAATCCTTCGATATTCCAGCCAAATTTACGCCGATTTATTCCACACAAATTCAGGTCTAATGGAAAATCTCGGTTAAACTCTGCATTGCTGTGCGCCACAGCCCGCCTCGCTCCGAAAGACATATCAATACAGGTATTTCAGGGCATAGGTGATTTGCCGTTGTTTAATCCCGACATCGAGTTTACCGACCCCGCACCTGTCGTCAAGTTTCGAGCGCAAGTTATCGCGGCGGACGCACTTATCATCGCTAGCCCAGAATATGCACATGGTGTCACTGGCGTGCTCAAAAATGCGCTGGATTGGCTGGTCGGCAGCGAGGCGTTTGTTAACAAGCCAATTGCGCTGTTCA
Organism: Gallionella sp.; assembly: GCA_013141315.1. Taxonomy (GTDB): domain Bacteria; phylum Pseudomonadota; class Gammaproteobacteria; order Burkholderiales; family Gallionellaceae; genus Gallionella. Next base: position 401 of record JABFRF010000010.1, read on the forward strand.
ATGCGTCACCGTCCTCTGTTTATGCACCTGCTGCACTTAAAGAAATTGTGAGAGTGATGTCGGCGCGTGTTGTCGATGAGGCATCGATTGATTTGCCGATTCGCGGTGCGAAATTAGATGAGGACGGAATTTATGAGGATGTGAAAATGTCAGCGGCTATTCGCACGGCGCTGCAAGCCTTAACTGATGGGGTATTACTTGAATCTGGGCTGGATGGGTTAAAGTAGAAGGAATGTCAGAATTGAAAATGGATAAGTCGTGAAACTTGAAACCTTTAAAGCTGGGACATGGAGGCAGCAATACCAATACAAGAGCTTCCAGCCAACACTGGTCAACCATGTGTGGACGTGGGAAGACCCCGTCATTAACACCTTGCTTGAAAAGGCGACGAAAGCTTTAGGCGAGCTAAATGCCTTTTCTTTGATTGTGCCGGACATTGATTTGTTTATTGAGATGCACGTAGTGAAGGAAGCTCAAACTTCTAGCCGCATTGAGGGGACACAGACTGGCATTGATGAAGCACTGATGCCAGAAGAGCAAATTCGTCCTGAGAAGCGGGATGATTGGCGCGAGGTACGAAATTACATCGATGCGGTTAATGAGAGTGTTACCGAGTTAAAGAATTTTCCGTTATCGAATCGTTTGTTGAAACATGCCCATGAGATATTGATGCGGGGCGTGCGGGGTGAACACAAGCAGCCGGGTGAATTTCGTAGTAGTCAAAACTGGATCGGTGGCTCTAGCCTGACCGACGCTGCCTTTATTCCAGCCCATCCGCAAGATGTGCCAGATTTAATGGGGGACTTAGAAAAATTTTGGCATAACGAAGAGGTTGCCGTTCCTCACCTGGTGCGGATTGCAATTAGTCATTATCAGTTCGAAACCATCCATCCATTTTGCGATGGGAATGGACGTATTGGTCGCTTACTTATTCCGCTGTATCTGATGAGCCACGGTTTGTTAGCGAAGCCATCGCTGTACCTATCTGATTTTTTCGAGCGTAACCGTTCTAGCTATTACGACGCGTTGATGCGTGTCCGTCAATCGGGCGATTTGATTCACTGGATTCGATTCTTTCTTAAAGGTGTAGAAGAGACTGCCAGCAAAGGACGCGATACTTTTCAAAAAATTCTTGCGCTCCGCAACGAGGTAGAGCCAAAAATTCTAGGGTTGGGGAAGCGCGCTCCTAACGCTCGGCAAACATTAAATTTGTTGTATCGCAAACCTATGGTTATGGCCGTTGATCTTGAGCGCGAATTATCTGTCAAGCATCCGACAGCCAATGCTTTGATTCGTGATTTTGTTGGACTGGGTCTATTAGAAGAAGTAACAGGAGCGCGACGAAACCGTCTGTATGTGTTCCATCGTTACATTGATCTGTTCTTTATGTAACGGAAATCAATTTCCATTACATAGCAAAGACGTTAATGAAACGCAAAGTCCGTAAAAATTGACTACCCCCGCAAAAATATCCCCTGTCACTTTGGCAAAACTCGCCAAGCTCGGCATTCATCATCGCGCTGATTTGTTGCTGCATCTGCCGTTGCGCTACGAAGACGAAACGCATCTTAGTCCTATCGGCACCGTACAAGTGGGTGAAACAGTACAGGTGCAAGGTCTGATCGAGCACAGCGAAATCATGTTTCGTCCGCGCCGTACTCTGGTGTGTCGTTTGCAAGATAACGGTGACGAGTTGTATTTGCGCTTCTTGAATTTTTATCCCAGCCAACAAAAGCAACTCGCGGTAGGCAAGCAAATACGCGCCATAGGTGAGGTGCGTATGGGTTATTACGGACTGGAGATGGTGCATCCAAAATGTCGTGCAGTAGATGACGAAACACCGTTGCAGCAAAGCCTCACGCCGATTTACCCGACCACGGCAGGGCTGTCGCAAGTCACCTTGCGCAAGTTCATTAGCAACGCGCTGGATGTCGTACCGCTCACTGAAACGTTGCCAGAAGCACTGCTGAAAAAATTTCAGCTGGCGAGTTTTGGCGATAGCCTCAAATTACTGCACAATCCGTCGCCTGATATTTCATCGACTACGCTGGAAGCGCGTAACCACCATGCTTGGCGACGCATCAAGTTTGATGAATTATTGGCACAGCAACTCTCAATGCGGATACATCATCGTGAACGAAATTTGCGCATTGCACCCGCGCTTGCCGCAAAGAATA
>JABFRF010000193.1 GCA_013141315.1 Gallionella sp.
CACCGGCACAGATACCAACGTCGGCAAAACTTTAATTGCCTGCGCGTTGCTGCATGGCTTTGCGGCACAAGGCAAACGAGTAGTCGGGATGAAGCCAGTCGCTGCAGGATGTGGCGACGACGGCATCCATGAGGATGTCAGGCAATTACGTGCCGCGAGTAATGTGCTGGCAAGCCTAGGGCAGTTCAATCCCTATTGTTTTGTACCTGCCGTTGCACCACATTTGGCTGCGCAGTTTGCAGGCGTTATTATCAATCTTGAGCGTATCGTGGCATCGTTTACTGAGTTGGCAGGGCAAGCAGATGTGGTGATAGTTGAGGGGGCAGGCGGTTTTCTTGTGCCGCTAAATGATCGTGAAGACAGTGCGGATTTAGCGACGCAATTAGGCTTGCCGATTATTTTGGTGGTGGGGATGCGGCTGGGTTGCTTGAATCACGCGCTGTTAACCGTGCAGGCAATTACAGCACGCGGCTTGGTGCTGGCAGGCTGGGTAGCGAATTGTGTGGAAGAAAATATGCTGATGTTGGATGAAAACATCTTGGCGTTGCAGCAACGCATTGCTGCACCGATGCTAGGAGTTGTGCCGTACCAAGTGCAGCCAAATGCGCGTGAAATCGCAACTTACTTGAATCTAAATTTATTGGATAACGTGTTAGCGCATGACTGATTTCAGCATCATCGCGGTGTTTTTTGTGGGTTTGCTGGGAGGCGTGCATTGCCTCGGCATGTGCGGCAGTATCGTTGGCATCCTCACGTCACAACTCCCTAAAACAAAAACGCTCTGGCCGTTTCACTTGGCTTACAGCAGCGGGCGAGTGGCGAGTTACAGCTTGGCGGGGGCATTGGTTGGTTTGCTTGGGCAAGCAGGTTTGATGTTTCGTGACCAAGTGCCGATACAGCATTTGTTGTTCGCCTTATCGAGTGTGATGTTGATTGCACTCGGTTTATATCTTGCAGGCTTGTGGAGCTTGGTGCGACGCATCGAAGGGTTCGGTAAAATTTTGTGGCAACGTATCCAACCGTTAACGCGCGGCTTGTTCCCTGTCACGACCCCACTACGCGCTTTTTTACTCGGTACGTTATGGGGTTGGCTGCCATGCGGTTTGGTGTATAGCGTGCTCGTGACAGCCTTGGCGAGCGGCGAAGCTAAACATGGCGCGTTGATTATGCTTGCGTTTGGTTTGGGTACGCTGCCCAATTTGTTAGCGATAGGATTGTTCTGGGAAAAAATCAAAAGCAAAGTACAGTCGCCAAAAGTGCGCATGATCGCAGGTTTGCTAGTCGTGATGTTTGGGGTGTATGGATTGATTAAAGTGGGCTATACGTTTTATATGAATGGCTGGGCAGGAGCGTGTCATGTGGCTGCTTAATAAACTCATAAAAATTTCTAAGTGAATTGAAACATGGAAATTATTTTTTTCATTGGTCTCGTCGCACTTATTGCATTTAATGTTTACGCTTCCCGACGCTGTTACACCGATGTTTTTTCTTCGACTAAGCAACGTTGGTTTCAAATTGGATTCGTTTGGTTAGTCCCATTTATGGGAGCGGCACTAGCTCTGAAGATGCTAAGTAGAGAGCAGGAAAAGAGCAGTGGGCGATACTCAGAAGAGACAAAATTGGGAGGCGATTTTGCTGGTTCAGGCAAATTAAACTCTAAGGGATACATCAGTGCGAGTGGCGAAAATGCCGATTCAATAGGTGCAAGCGATGCTTCTTCAGATGCGTAAAGTATTTTTGTTTTTGGCATTTTTTTTGGCTGCTTGCGACGCACCCAAGCTGCCATCGCCCTTTCACGCTACTGACGTGACTGCCAAGTTTGCGCAAGCCACTTTTCAGTTGACCGACCAGCATGGTCAAACGCGCACGCTGGCTGACTTTCAGGGCAAAGTGGTGGTGGTGTTTTTTGGTTACACCCATTGCCCTGACGTTTGCCCCACTACGCTTGCGGACTTCGCGCAAGTGATGCGCTTGCTGAATAAAGATGCAGACAAAGTTCAGGTGTTGTTCGTCACGCTTGATCCAGAGCGTGATAAGCCGGACATGTTGGCGAAATATGTGTCCCAATTTAACCCGACATTCTTGGCTTTGTCTGGGGATGCGCAAGCCACGGCGCAAGCGGCTAAATCTTTTAATGTGACCTATCAAAAGCAGCGGACCTCGTCCGGTTATAGCTTGGATCACAGTGATGGAAGTTTCTTGATTGACACCAAGGGTCGAGTGCGCTTGTTGGCACCTTACGCACAGCCCAGCACTTTGATGGTTGAAGATATTAGGTTGCTGCTGGCTGGGGTATGATGGCGGCGGAAAAATGACAGGGATTTTGTTGATGGTTTTATTTGTGCATAGTGGCGGTTTTGTTCATGGCTGAAGCCAGTAGCGATTTGCCTACCCATAAACTGTTCGCATTGCTACGCGAATCGCGCTGGCTATTATTTGCAGCGGGCGCGATATATTTTACCGTCGCGCTGTTTGGCTATCATCCCGCCGACCCTGCCTGGTCGCATAGCGCGAGCGGTGCGGTGACGAAAAATCCTTGCGGTGTGTTGGG
>JABFRF010000199.1 GCA_013141315.1 Gallionella sp.
CGTTTGTTGAATTGGTCATCTCGTTCCCCACTTACTTTGATTACAATCCCTGGGGGCACGCTGGAGAGAAACACGGAAGAAGTTTCGTGTTGCAGTCCCGCTGCCATAGTCTCCCTTAGGCCGGTGATTTTGCGTCCTTACGTTTCGGTAAGTTTGCCAAGTGAGGGCAGGTTAGTGGGGGCGGTTGTTAGAGTCAAAACCTAAAAGACGGGTGGTTAGGTTCAAAGATGAGTGGTTGGAATTGCCGACAAGTGGCGGGTTTTTACAGATGAGCGGTGCGTTAATTTAAGGGGCGGGGTTAGGGTAACGCTGATGAACGACATCAATTTTCTCTAGTGTTTCCGTCGATAGCGTGATTTCCGCGCTGGCTAAGTTTTCTTTCAGCTGCTGCAAGCTGGTTGCGCCGAGTATTACGCTGCTGGTAAACCAACGTGTGCGGGCGAAAGCCAGTGCCATTTGTGTCGGGTCGATCCCCGCTTCCTGTGCTATACGCACATATTCTGCAACCGCAGCAGGCACGTTGATTTTTGCATAACGTTGCTCGAAGTTGGGGAATTGCGTGATGCGTCCTTTGGCTTGTGGATTGGTTAGATATTTGCCTGTCAAATGCCCAAACGCCAGCGGGCTGTAGCCTAATAACCCAACGTTGTGGTGATGACACATTTCAGCCAAGCCTGATTCGAAGCCGCGGTTCATCAAGTGAAAGGCGTTTTGTATCGAGATGATTTTGGGCAAGTTAAATTTTTCAGCGCAGCGCAAAAATTCGCTCACCCCCCAAGCAGTTTCGTTGCTCAAGCCGATATAACGCACTTTGCCAGCTTGTACCAACGACGCTAACGCTTCGAGTTGTTCAAGAATGGGTGTGGTGCCATGTTGTTGTGTCACGTCATAGCTGGTTGCGCCAAACATCGGCACATAGCGATCTGGCCAATGAATTTGATAGAGGTCAACGTAGTCGGTCTGTAAGCGGCGCAGGCTACTGTTAATGGCGCCATCAATATGTTGGCGGTTAATGCGTGGACCGTTACGTATCCACGCAAAGCCGCGCGATGGTCCTGCGATTTTTGTCGCTACGACTAACTTATCGCGCTGCTGATTTTTCAACCATGACCCGATATAGCTTTCAGTGCGGCTATAGGTTTCGGCGCGCGGTGCGACGGGATACATCTCCGCCGTGTCGATAAAATTCACGCCATGTGCAACAGCCATATCGAGTTGCGCATGAGCATCTGCCTCAGTGTTCTGCTCGCCAAACGTCATTGTGCCTAGGCTCAACGCTGAGATGTATAAATCGCTGCTGCCTAGTTTTCGGAGTTCCATGATTGCCTCAATGGGGTTGCGGTTGATATTCTAATCCAGATGCCTCATCTGCCAGTTTGAGACATCAGCATGTTAGGATAGCAAAATGAAAATGCCCACTTTATTTGTTTCACACGGTGCGCCAACCTTGCCTTTAGAGCCAGGTGAAACGGGGGCTGCGTGGCGGAAAGTCGCTAAATCTTTGCCAATGCCAACAGCCATTTTGGTGATCTCGGCGCATTGGGAAACGGATATTCCAACCGTGAGTAGTGTCGTTCAGCCAGAAACTATTCACGATTTTAGCGGCTTTCCTAAAGCACTTTATGAATTGCAATATCCCGCACAAGGTGCACCGGATTTGGCTAAAAGCATTGTTGAATTGTTGCAACAAGCAGGCATTCCTGTTCAGATAAGTAACACGCGCGGCTTGGATCATGGCGCGTGGGTACCGTTAAGTTTGATGTACCCAGCAGCAGATATTCCTGTCACGCAACTTTCTTTGCAGCCAAATCAAGCTCCTGCCTGGCATTTCGCACTGGGTCGCGCATTGCAGTCTTTACGCGAGCAAGGTGTACTGATTATCGGTAGCGGCTCAATCACACATAATTTGCGCGCGATATTTCAGCATCGGCAAGGGGATGTTGTGCCAAGCTGGGTAACTGAATTTTGTGATTGGATAGCAGAAAAAATTAAAGTGGGGGATGTTGAGGCACTGAGTAATTATCGTAACCTTGCGCCTCATGCTGTGCAAAATCATCCAACCGATGAACATCTGTTGCCGCTGTTCGTTGCATTGGGCGCGGCTGGCGGTCTTGAGGCTGCACAACGGATCAATCACATAATGACATATGGTTTTTTGGCGATGGATGCTTGGGTGTTTGATTGGAGTGCCGCAAAATTTTCAACCTCATAACTGACCATCAATCCCTATCAACTACTTGACTCTGCAATAATTAGTAAAATTGGTACGTCAGACCCGTACTTAAGAAGTAAACATTGCCGTTCCAAGTATTGGTTGAGTTGCCCACTTTGTGTGTATCCAGTTGAACGCGGGTTGTAACGCTTTTTGTTATAAAAAATTTACCGCCAACGCCCAGTAAAATACTATTTCCGGAGGTGTTTAAACGATTGGTTGTACTCGCCTCAGATACCTCCCAATGAACAAGCCCCAATCGACTAAATGCTACAAACCGACCACTCCCGATGGGTTGAGATCGCATGGCGGATATTTGCCAT
>JABFRF010000013.1 GCA_013141315.1 Gallionella sp.
AGGCATATTTAGCGATGCATGACTTTTCTCTCTATCGCATCCAAAGCATCGCCATCCGTTATATCGCAGGCTTTGGCGGCATCCATTGGGTGGATATGGAGCAGTACGCGTTGCAAGCTTATCCGCTCATCGAACAAGAGGACGATGTGATCGCGCACATGAATGCCGATCACCAAGAAACCATGCGGCACTACTGCCAACACTTCCGCCAATATGAGGCACTCAACGTCACCATGTTAGGAATTGACTGCGATGGCTTCGATGTGCGCGCGGATGAAAAAGTGTTGCGCTTTGATTTCGCTCTGCCTGTAACAGATGCCCAGCAAGCGCGTGTGGCTTTGGTTAAAATGGCAAAGGTGGCTAAAGGCTGATGGAATCAGCTGTGCAGTCTTTTGGCTTAATTAAAAGATCAGTATCCGTAGTTAATCTTGGAAATTTGAAAGCAGTTTTTTAATATGAGGTTCGGTTGAGTGCCATTAACGGACCTCTACTTGATACACCAAACGATTCGCGGCATGGTGCTTGGAGATACTTCTTTCCATTGCTTAAAGGTTTTTACACTCACCGAGACAGATAGAATGCTCCTAAAATTGTTTTCCTCCATTGAGGCCACTATGCTGGCAAGATTTCGAGAGGCCGGGTTTATCAAACACGCAGGCGATAAAGGTGAAAATCGTGAACACATTTTGCGTGAATTTTTATTGAGTCACTTGCCAAAAAAATATGGTGTCGCTAAAGGAGAAATAATTACGAAGGATGGTCAGCGTAGCCACTCCGCAGACATTATTATCTATGATGCAGTGAACTGCCCAATTCTTTACTCTGAAAAGACTGCTATCGTACCTATTGAAAGTGTTTATGGGATCATCGAGGTCAAGTCCTTGTTATCAAAAGCTGAGTTCATTGGGGCTGCACGCCAGATTGAATGCTTTAAGAAGCTAGCACCTAGGGATTTAGGAGTAATTGAGACTAGGGAATATGTTACCGTACACCGTTCATCCCGACCCTTTGGGATTATCGTCGGATTAGATTTTTCTGGTAACTCTCTGGAGTCTCTTAAATCTAACTGGATTGAATTAAATTCAGAAATTCATGATGTGAATTTTTTCGTAAATTATCTCTGTGTACTTGGAGAAGGCTTATTACGCTACGAAATGGCGAACCTTTCCATCGGTGAGAAAACCTTACTCATCAACACCGATGAGTTCGTTAATTTGGTACTCACTCAGCAGAAGAAGTTAGCCAACAAAGAAGAGCGAGATGAAATTTTCCTTAGAGTTGTCGCGGAAGATATTAAAGATAGTACTTTCGGTAGGTTTTTTGTTTATTTATTAGTTTTGCTCTCACGCATGAAGCTTAACGCGCCAGATTTGGGGCAGTATATTGATTCCGAACTGCCCATGACTATATTGAAAGAATCATAAATTGGCTAAGATACTACCTGATGAAAATTGCCCTTGTGGCTCCAATCTCCAATTCAAAGACTGTCACGGACCAAAAGTTCGAACCCGAACGCCTCCTCCGATTAAACATAAAATCGCACTCAAGATAATTCCAGAGCCCGATCCTGGCACCAGAGCAGTTTTTGAAATGACAAACAATGCAAACATACTTTTTCAAGGCTTTGAAACGGAAATTGGTTTAGTTTGCGGAGCTTGTAGCAAGGTATTGGCAGCAGGAATCAATCGGGAACAAATTATTAATGTTGTGTTGAAATGCAATCAATGTGGTGCATTTAATGAAGTATAGTTTTTTCAAGATACTAAAATTGACACACATAAAAAACTCCTGACGTGCTGCCCACTATTGTGAGCAGCACGTCAGGAGTTTTGTGTAGCTTATTACTTTTACTGATTAGAAACGGAAGCCAACCTTTGCACTAACTGAATTCGCCGAGCCTGTTTTATCCACTTCCAAAGCCAAATTAGTCAGACCCAAATTCAGATTGCCGCCGATAAATACTTTGGTTTGCTGGAATGATTCTTTGGTTAACCCAGCAATGCCGTTAGGCGTGCTATCCGTCCAAACTACGCCAGCACCCGCGTAAGGGCTGAACATCAGGAAGCCTTTAGACACAGAAATATCTAGGCTCTTGGTGCTGAGTGAAAGTTGATTCACGCCAGTCAATTTAGTAATCGCACCGCGCACGCCGACTGCTGGCAACGCCATGCCGCCTTCCATAATCGCGTAACGCAATTCGCCGCCATAGTATTTAACATTGGAACTCGGTACAGCAGAATAAACCGCGCCAATATCAAAATTCATTGGCAAGCCTTTGTACACATGCAGCTTGGGTACAGGCAGCGTGTTTGAGCCGCCAGTGGCGATGTCCAGATTTCTCATCTTGGTTGAAGTGATTTCCAAGCCCAGATCAAAGCCTGTGATACCCAATGGCGCGGGTGGCGTAACTGCTTTGTAGCTAAGTGCCGCACCCAAGTCTTCGGAGAAAATCTTGAAATTTGCCTGTGCATTTGCACCAGTAAATTGTGATGGGTCAATCGTGTTGCCCGCCCACGCTGCTGAAGTAAAGCAAC
>JABFRF010000065.1 GCA_013141315.1 Gallionella sp.
ATTTATTACTTTAGATAAGGCGAGCCTAGCCTTTGGTCACGTCGCGCTCCTCGATCACGCGGATTTTCAACTCGATGAGGGCGAACGTGTCGGCCTGATTGGCCGTAACGGTGGTGGTAAATCGAGCATGATGCGCGTGCTTGCTGCACAAGGAAATCTGGATGACGGCATCGTATGGCGCGCCCCAACTGCCCGTATTTGTTACGTTAGTCAAGAGCCGGTATTGGATGCCGACGACAGCGTGTTCGATGCGGTGGCGAAGGGTTTGGGTAAGTTGCAAAAGTTGCTGCACGATTATCATCATGTCTCCCATCAACTTGCCGAACCCGATGCGGATTTCGATAAGTTACTGGAAGAAATGCAGCATCTGCAAACTCAGTTGGAAGCTCAAGATGGATGGTCGGTGCAAGCGCGGATTGAAACGGCGATTGCCAAGTTGGATTTGGATGCCGATAAACGTGTTGGAGATTTGTCCGGCGGACAGCGTAAACGCGTGGCTTTGGCGCAAGCATTGGTCGCCGAACCTGATGTGCTGATACTGGATGAGCCGACCAATCATCTGGATTTTGCCTCTATCGAATGGTTGGAAGGGCTGCTGAATAATTTCGTTGGTAGCGTGTTATTCGTTACCCATGATCGACGTTTTTTGGATAACGTCACGACGCGTATCGTTGAATTGGATCGCGGCAAGTTGGCAAGCTTCCCCGGCAATTTCTCTGCCTACCAAGCTATCAAAGAACGCATGTTAAGTGACGAAGCCGTGGTCAATGCCAAATTCGACAAAGTGCTGGCGCAGGAGGAAGTGTGGATACGCCAAGGCGTGAAAGCGCGCCGCACGCGTAATGAAGGCCGAGTATTGCGTTTGGAGCAACTGCGCCGTGATCGCGCCGCACGTCGTGAAAAAGTTGGCAAAGTCGAGATGGAAGTGACCAGTGGAGAGCGTTCAGGCAAGCTGGTTGCCGAGCTAGAGAATGTCAGCAAAGCGTATGGCGGCCGCACACTGGTTAAAGATTTTTCCTGCCGCATTCAACGGGGCGACAAGATTGGTTTGCTCGGACCGAACGGCGCAGGCAAGAGCACCTTGCTGAAAATGATACTCGGTCAATTAGAGCCGGATTCAGGGCAGGTGAAGCTCGGTACGAAAATTTCGGTCGCGTATTTCGATCAATTGCGCGAACAGCTCAACGATGACGCAACGCTCGCCGATACCATCAGCCAAGGCTCGGATTTTGTCGATATTGGTGGACAGAAAAAACATGTCATCAGCTATCTGGGTGATTTCTTGTTTCCGCCTGAGCGCGCGCGTTCACCGGTTAAAAGCTGTTCGGGTGGCGAGCGCAATCGCTTGTTGCTGGCGCGATTGTTTACGCAGCCTGCTAACGTGCTGGTGCTGGATGAGCCGACCAATGACTTGGATATTGAAACGCTGGAGTTGCTCGAAGAATTACTGGCTAACTATGACGGTACGTTGTTCTTGGTTAGCCATGATCGAGCCTTTCTCGATAACGTCGTCACACAAGTCATCGCCTTTGAAGGCGATGGCAAGTTGATTGAATATGTGGGTGGTTATGAGGACTGGGTGCGTGTTAAGAAATATCAGGCAACCGCTGCTGCCGCTAAGCCAGCCAATTTAACACCTCCCAAGGTTGCGGTTGCAGCAACCGAAAAGCCAAAAGCAAGTGGCAAGCTAAGCTACAAAGATGCGCGTGAGTTAGAAGAGTTGCCCAAGCGCATTGAAGAGTTGGAGCGTGAGCAAAGTGAAATCGCCACACATCTTGCCGATGGTGCTATCTATCGCAACGATGCCAAGCGCGCCAAGCAATTGCAAACACGCAGTGAAGAGATTGAAGCGGAAGTATTGACGGCAATGACGCGATGGGAAGCGTTGGAAAAGCAAAGCAAGTAATCGGAATTACTATTCGTTGCTTTGTGTAAAGGAGCGCAGAGATGAGGTTGGTGGCAATATACTGTGGTCTGGTGCTGACGATGTTATTCGGCCATGCGCATGCTGACACCGAGCCACAAGCTTTGTTGTTTGCCGACCATCCACTGGTCGGAAAATTATGGGATATGCACAGCCAAAGTTTCATCGACGAGACCGTGTTGTTGTCCAGAATCAAGGCTGCCAATATTCTTTTGCTGGGCGAGGTGCATGACAATCGTCTGCATCAAGAATATCAACTGAAGCTACTTAAAGCGCAATTAGACTCTGGCTCACGCCCGTCTTTGATGATGGAGCAGTTCGATAGCGAAAATCAGGCAAGTCTGGATGCTTCATTGTCCAATACCAATCGCGATGATGCATTTAGTCGTGCCGCAGACCTGATCAAATTTGGCGATTGGAAGTTGTACGCGCCATTGTTGAGCGCTGCTGTTGACTATAAATTGCCGATCATCGCGGCCAATATTGCGAACTTGCAATTGCAACCCGTGATGAGGCAAGGTTTCGACGCTTATGATCCTGCAGATTTAAAACGCATCAAAATCAATGAAGTTTGGAGCGAAGATCGCGATAATTATCTCAGCCAACACATCGAAGGGACACACTGCGGCCAGATCAGCCCGCAATGGCGTGCCGGTTTGGTACGAGGGCAACGGTTGCGCGATGCATTGATGGTGGATGCCGCCGTGCCGAGTTTCGGGCGCGGCATCGTGGCGATAGTCGGACGGAATCACGCGCGTCGTGACATTGGCCTGCCGCTTTACTTTTCAGTGCGCCGTCCCTCTACACGCATGCTTTCGATTGGTTTGGTGGAAGTCATCCCCGGAATGGATGCGCCACAATTGTATGCAACCGAAACGGCTACTGGTGAAGCACCTTACGATGTAATTTGGTTTTCTCCGCGCCTCGACCGTTCTGGTCGATTCGATCCTTGTGCGGGAATGCGCAAAGGCTGATGATGCCAAATTTAGCTTGATTACGACATTACGACAAAGAGAGGGTTGTTTAACGCGTTTTGCGCGTGTATCAAAGCTGTTGAGTTGTGTACAATCCGCCACATAATGGCAGCATATTGCGGAGGAGTGAATGAGTTTACCCGTTGACGAAGCAGCACTCACCAAGCTTGATCTTAATCAGGCGATAGAAGCGCATTTGAATTGGACAAGTAGGCTGAAGAGTGTGTTGGATGGTACAAGCACTGAAGAGTTGGATGTTTCAGTAGTGAGTCAGGACAACGCATGTGTTTTGGGTAAATGGATCTACGGCCCGGCAAAAAAAACCTATGCTAATCAACCGGAATGGGAGGAATTGCGCGTTGCCCATGCTAACTTTCACCTGTGTGCGGGCGAGGTACTCAAGGCACACCAGCAAGGTAATGAGGAAACCTCGGCCACTTTATTAAAAGGCCCGCTGGCCTTTGCATCGCAAAAGAACAAGGACGCGCTAGTCAAGCTTTTTAGCCTGAACACCAGAACCAACTGGCTGTCCCAGAGGCTCTTGTTCGATGCCGGCTCGGTAAAGAAATATATGGGCTGGTACACCTTTGTCATATTGACGGCGATCATATTTATTGGGGTTACCTTAACTCAAGTAATCATCGCTGATTTGGCGATGCTGCCGATGTGGTACCAAGTCGGCATGGGTTCATCACTCATTTCCGTGTTGGTTTTCCCCGTTGTCTATTTTCAGGTGTTACGGCCGTTGATGGCCAGTATCAAAGCGCGTAAAGATGCTGAAGCGAGCTTTCGGGTTTCTGCGGTGGCGTTTGAAACTGACCAATGCACTATCGTGACAGACGTAAAAGAAAAAGTATTGAAGGTCAATCGCGCCTATACCGAGAACACCGGGTACACCGCTGACGAGGTGATGGATCAACAACTGCATTTTTTTCTGACTAACAAGCAGGATGAGAATTTCTTTGATTCACTAAGAACGCAGGTTAAAAGCACGGGAACTTGGCATGGTGAGGTTTTAAATCGGCGCAAGAACGGCCAAGTTTATTTGGCCAAGACCAATATCACGGCGGTGTACGGCGATCACGGCGCAATCACCAACTATGTGATTACTTTTACCGATCTGACTGAGCAAAAGGCAGCCGAAAAAGAAATCAACGATTTAGTATTTTTCGATACCTTAACTGGCTTGCCGAATCGTCGTATGCTGATGGATAGATTGAAGCACGCGTTAGCATTGGGCAATCGCAGTCAGCGACAAAATGCTTTGCTGTATATCAATCTGGATAACTTCAAAACTTTGAATGACACGCTGGGTCATGGCAAAGGTGATTTGCTGTTGCAGCAAACTTCCGTCCGGCTCAAGGCTTGCATACGTGATTGCGACACGGTAGCGCGTATCGGTGGTGACGAGTTTGTGGTGATGTTGGAGGGGTTGCATAAAGCCGCAGCAGAGGCGGAAGCGGAAGCTGAAACTATCGCCAAGAAAATTCTGAGTTCACTGGGTCGGCCATATCATTTGGCAGAAACTAGCTTTCAGGGATCGGCGAGTCTGGGCATTGCGTTATTCGCCGAACAGCCAGAAACAGTGGAAGACTTGCTCAAGCGTGCTGATTTGGCCATGTATCAAGCCAAGGCATCAGGCCGCAACACATTGAGATTTTTTGATCCGGAGATGCAGAAAGCCGCTCATAGCCGTGCAGCCCTGGAAGTGGATTTGCGTCATGCCATTGCGGAAAATCAACTGGAGTTATATTTCCAATCCCAAGTGGATCAGGATCAAAAGATCATTGGTGCAGAAGCCCTGATCCGGTGGAATCACCCAACCCGTGGTCTTGTGCCACCCTTTCAATTTATACCACTTGCCGAAGAAGTCGGATTGATTTTGCCGATCGGGAAATGGGTATTGGAGCGCGCCTGTATCCAACTCAAACTTTGGGAAAAAAATGCACAAGCTCAGCATATCCAATTGGCAATCAACGTCAGCCCGCTGCAATTTCGCCAGACCGATTTCGTTGAGCAAGTTGAAGCTGTGCTGAAAAAGAATCAGGTAGTCCCCAGCCACCTGAAAATCGAACTGACCGAAAGTATGATGTTCGATAACATCGAAGACACCATCACCAAGATGCAAAAGCTAAAAAAGGTGGGTGTGCGTTTCTCGATGGATGACTTTGGCACCGGCTATTCATCCCTGTCCTATCTCACCCGACTACCCCTAGACCAATTGAAAATCGATCAATCGTTTGTGCGCAATATCGGGGTGCATAGCAATGATGCTGTCATTGTGCAAACCATTATCGGTATGACCCATAACTTGGGTATGACGGTCATCGCCGAGGGAGTGGAAACAGAAGCACAGCGTAGTTTTCTTGAGCAGAATGGTTGCTTGAATTTTCAAGGTTATTTGTTTAGTCGCCCGATCCCGTTAACGGACTTTGAGAAATTGTTGGCCAAGTAAGCGATGAGTAGACAAGCCAAGCCGATCATGCTTGCCTCTTTAGAGGGGGTGACTTTGGAGGCGATAGTCACAAGGCTATCTGAAAGTATGGGTTGGGAAGAGATGGGTAAAGCTGTGGCTATCAGGTGTTTTACCCACGACCCCAGCATTCAATCAAGCTTGAAATTTTTGCGCAGAACACCTTGGGCGCGCACAAAAGTTGAGCAATTATATTTGCAGCAGACCCGCAAGGGTTTTAAATAGGGTGTGTCGAAGGCGCAGTGGTCGGATTAGGCGCATCCCCAACGTTGCATTACAATAAAGAAAAGATATGAAGTGAAAGGGGCAAGTCTTGGATAAGCAGGTTTTGTATTACAAAGAATCATCTAAATTGCATAACCCACCGTTATCGCAATCATTCGCTTTGAAGTCGCCCACACTGATTCTGCTCACGGTCGCGTTATCGGTATTTCTTTCTGAAACACTGGTAATGATGTTATTGCCGATGCTGCCCCCGCATTCCATACTGGACGATGCGATTTTGGATGCCACACTGCTGGTGATTCTTATTTCACCGACATTGTACTTCTTGCTATTCAAACCCTTGGTCAATCACATAAAAGAGCGCGAAGTGATCGAGGCCATTTTGCGCAAAAATGAAGAAGAGCAATTCAAGCTGATGATACGCAGTTCTTTGGATAGCTTTTGGGTATCTGACAAGTTTGGGAATTTTCTGGATGTGAACTATTCATTTTGTAAGTTGACGGGTTACTCACGTGAAGAGCTGTTGGAGATGAATCTGTCCGATCTGGATGCCGTGGAAATGAAGACTGAAGATAATCCGCATATTAAAGCCGCCATTGAACATGGAAGTGAACGCTATGAAACACTGGTGCGCTGCAAAGATTCCGTTTTCGTCAATGTGGAAGCCAGCGTCAATTATGGGGATTTGTATGGCGGCAGACTGTATTGCTTTTTACGTGACATCACCAGACGCAAGCAAACCGAAGAAAAGATACACCGACTGGCCCACTATGATGCGCTCACTGACTTGCCCAATAGACGTCTGTTGACAGACCGCCTGCAACGGGCAATTGCACATGCCAAGCGGAATAAGCTCAATCTCGCATTGATGTTTATTGATCTGGATAAATTCAAAGCAGTGAATGATGCGCTGGGACACGATGGTGGCGATATTTTGTTGGCTGCCGCAGCAAAACGTTTGCAGCTGTGTATGCGAGACTCGGACACGCTGTCACGCATGGGGGGGGATGAATTTATTGTATTGCTGCCTTCCATTGCAGCTTTGGAAGACGCGGTATTTGTGGCGCAAAAGATTCTCAATACCTTGCGCGAGCCTTTTAACATTTCGGGTCAAAGTCATTCGGTGAGTGCCAGTATCGGCATTGCGGTTTTCCCTGAAAATGGCACCAATGAGAAAATGCTGATCAGTCGTGCCGATACAGCGATGTATTTGGTGAAACATGAAGGTGGAAATGGTGTAAAACTTTATCACCCCAACATGGATGGCGGTGTGATCGCTTTGTAGCAAAAACTTTTTTGTTATTGATTCGGCGCATCAAGTGCATTGATACTAAGCGACTAATCCGTTACAATGCACACCAATCCACAGCGGGATGAGCCTAGTGCTTATCCCGCTTCTTTATGTAATAGGGTGTCTCAAAAAATTTAATTTTTTAAGCTAAGCAAAACCGCTGGGGGTCTTCCCCAAGAAATATGGTCGCAGATGCTCCCTGTTTCTTGTGAAGACGCGAGCAAAAAATTACGATGACGCAATTTTCTATATGTCAGGAGTGATTTTTCCGGGCAGCGTAGCAAAATTAGGTTGTTGGAGATGGTCTACAGTTTGAGGGGTGTTACGGTGTCGCTTACAAGTCCTGCCATTTTAGTTTTAGCCGATGGTACGGTGTTTCGCGGCATTGCTATCGGTGCATCGGGTAGCAGCGTCGGCGAGGTAGTATTTAATACCGCAATGACGGGTTATCAGGAGATTCTCACTGATCCTTCCTATTGCAAGCAGATCATCACTTTAACTTATCCGCACATAGGTAACACCGGTGTCAACCCTGAAGATGTGGAGTCGCGTCAGGTATTTGCCAGTGGTTTGGTGATACGTGATTTGGCTATGACGGTGAGCAACTTCCGCAGCACTCAATCTCTTCCCGAATATCTCAAAGCGAATAATGTCGTCGCCATTTCAGGCATTGATACGCGTAAATTGACGCGCATTCTGCGTAGCAAGGGTGCGCAAAATGGCTGTATTGCTACGGGCGATAACGTAGAGGCGGCATTGGCAACAGCGCGCGGGTTTGCTGGTTTGGCGGGCATGGATTTGGCACATGTAGTGAGTTGCGATAAACCTTATGAATGGACGCAAGGTGAATGGGAATTGGGCGCAGGTTATCGCGACAGGGTTGAAGCAAAGTTTCATGTGGTGGCGTATGACTTCGGCGTGAAGCGCAACATTTTGCGCATGCTCGCTGAACGCGGTTGCCGCATCACTGTTGTGCCTGCCAAAACTTCTGCTGCTGATGTGTTGGCGTTGAAGCCAAATGGCGTATTTTTGTCCAATGGGCCTGGTGACCCTGAGCCTTGCGATTACGCGATTACCGCCACGAAAAAATTTCTTGAGATGGGCATTCCCTTGTTTGGCATTTGCTTAGGCCACCAAATCATGGGGCTGGCGGTGGGTGCAAAAACCATGAAGATGAAGTTTGGTCATCGCGGTGCTAACCATCCTGCGCAAGACACGCAGACTAAGCGCGTGATGATTACCAGCCAAAACCACGGTTTTGCAGTAGATGCAGGGACGTTGCCGAGCAATGCTCGCGTCACACATATTTCTTTGTTTGATGGCACGCTGCAAGGTTTTGAGCTCATCGATAAACCTGCGTTCTGTTTCCAAGGGCATCCCGAAGCGAGCCCGGGGCCGCATGATGTGGATGCTTTGTTTGATCGCTTCGTTGCGATGATGGGTAAGTAAATGGCTAAGCGTACTGACATAAAAAGCATTTTGATCATCGGCGCGGGTCCTATCGTCATCGGGCAGGCATGCGAGTTTGATTACTCCGGTGCGCAAGCGTGTAAGGCATTGCGTGAAGAGGGTTATCGCGTGGTGTTGGTGAACTCCAACCCCGCTACGATTATGACCGACCCGAATATGGCGGACGCAACTTACATCGAGCCGATCACTTGGCAGATTGTTGAGAAGATCATTGCCAAAGAGCGTCCCGATGCGATTCTACCGACCATGGGCGGACAGACAGCGTTGAATTGCGCGCTTGATCTGGCCAAGCACGGCGTGCTGGAAAAATACAATGTAGAGATGATAGGTGCGTCGCGCGATGCTATCGACATGGCGGAAGATCGCGAGAAATTTAAGCAAGCGATGACGCGTATCGGTCTGGCTTCGGCGCGGTCTGCCATTGCACATAGCATGGAAGAAGCGTTCCAAGTGCAGCAAGTTATGGGTTATCCGACTGTCATTCGTCCTTCCTTCACCATGGGTGGCAGTGGCGGCGGCATTGCTTATAACCGCGAAGAATTCGTTGAGATTTGCGAGCGCGGATTGGAAGCTTCGCCCACTCGCGAGTTGCTGATCGAAGAATCGCTGCTCGGTTGGAAAGAGTACGAGATGGAAGTGGTGCGTGATCGTCATGACAATTGCATCATCATCTGCTCGATAGAAAACCTCGATCCGATGGGTGTGCATACGGGTGATTCGATTACCGTCGCGCCAGCGCAAACGCTGACCGACAAAGAGTATCAAATCATGCGTGATGCTTCACTGGCCGTGTTGCGTGAGATTGGCGTGGAGACCGGAGGCTCTAACGTGCAGTTCTCTATCAATCCCGACGACGGGCGCATGGTGGTGATCGAAATGAATCCGCGCGTATCGCGTTCTTCCGCGTTGGCCTCCAAAGCAACAGGCTTCCCTATCGCCAAGGTCGCGGCCAAGTTGGCAGTGGGCTATACGCTGGATGAGTTGAAGAATGACATCACGGGCGGCGCAACACCCGCTTCGTTTGAGCCTTCTATTGATTACGTGGTGACTAAGATTCCGCGTTTCGCTTTCGAAAAATTCCCTCAAGCCAATGACCGTTTGACCACCCAAATGAAATCAGTGGGTGAGGTGATGGCGATAGGTCGCACTTTTCAAGAGTCGTTCCAGAAAGCCTTGCGTGGACTGGAAGTGGGTGTAAACGGACTAGACCAGAAATTTAGCGATCGTGACGCGATCTGCGCTGAACTGGGTAGCCCCGGACCGGACCGCATATGGGCCGTGAGTGATGCCTTTCGTATCGGGATGAGCGTGGACGAGGTGTTCGCAGTCAGCAAAATCGATCCTTGGTTTTTAGTGCAGATCGAGGATTTGATTCGTCAGGAGCAATCTTTGACTGGACGCACCCTTGAAAGTCTAAGTGCTGACGAAATGCGTACGATGAAGCGCAGTGGTTTTGCCGATGCGCGTCTTGCTGCATTGTTGGAGACGGACGATGCCGCCGTGCGCGCTTATCGTCATGCGTTGGGTGTTCGTCCGGTTTATAAGCGCGTGGATACTTGCGCTGCCGAGTTTTCGACCGACACGGCTTATATGTATTCCACCTACGAAGAAGAGTGTGAGTCCCTGCCGACCAACAAGAAAAAAATTATGGTACTGGGCGGTGGGCCGAACCGTATTGGTCAAGGTATCGAGTTCGATTATTGCTGCGTTCATGCCGCCTTGGCGATGCGTGAAGACGGCTATGAGACCATCATGGTCAACTGCAATCCCGAAACAGTTTCGACAGATTACGATACCTCGGATCGTTTGTACTTTGAGCCGCTGACTTTGGAAGATGTGCTGGAAGTTGTTGCCGTTGAAAAGCCTGTCGGCGTAATTGTCCAGTATGGTGGGCAAACGCCGCTTAAGCTGGCGCATGGCTTGGCGAAAGCGGGCGTACCTATTATCGGCACGTCGGTAGATATGATAGACATGGCGGAAGACCGTGCGCGTTTTCAAGCGATGTTGCGCAAGCTGGATTTGAAGCAACCGCCTAATCGCATTGCGAGTAATGTCGCTGATGGCGTGGCGGGAGCAGCCGAGATAGGTTATCCGTTAGTGATGCGTCCTTCTAATGTATTAGGCGGTCGCGCCATGGAAATCATCCATGCGCAAGTTGATCTCGAGCGTTACATGCGTGATGCAGAAGAGATGTCTAAGACCTATCCGGAACGCATGCCAATTCTTCTGGATCGTTTCTTGAATGACGCGATTGAAGTGGATGTGGATGCGGTGTCTGATGGTCAGCAAGTCATCATCGGCGGCATCATGGAACACGTCGAAGAAGCAGGCGTGCATTCGGGTGACTCGGCGTGTTCGTTGCCACCGTTTTCGCTCTCATCGGACATGCAAAACGAATTGCGTCGTCAAACGGTCGCGATGGCTAAAGAACTAAACGTAGTCGGTTTGATGAACGTGCAGTTCGCGATTCAGGGTGATACCGTGTATGTGTTGGAAGTGAACCCGCGTGCCTCGCGCACTGTTCCTTTTGTGTCTAAGGCAACAGGTGTGCCGCTGGCGAAAATCGCGGCGCGTTGCATGGCAGGTCAGTCGTTAGTGCAGCAAGGTATTACCAAAGAAGTTATCCCACCATTTTATTCGGTGAAAGAAGCGGTGTTTCCGTTCATTAAATTCCCTGGCGTAGATGTCATTCTCGGACCAGAAATGAAATCTACTGGTGAAGTGATGGGGGTTGGTGAAACGTTTGCTGAAGCTTTTGTTAAGTCGCAATTGGCCGCGAGTGTTAAGTTGCCTAAAGAAGGCAAGGTGTTTATCAGCGTGCGAGAAGCAGATAAACAAGGTACGGCAGAAGTCGCTAAAAATCTGCATGACTTGGGCTTTACAATATTGGCGACACGAGGCACGGCATCGGTGATTTCTGCATCGGGTGTACCCGTTACGGTGGTTAATAAAGTGGCAGAGGGTAGGCCGCACATCGTCGATATGATTAAGAACAGCGAAGTTAAGCTAATCATCAATACTGTGGATAGCAAGCCAGCGGTGATGCGTGATTCCTATTCGATCCGCCATGCTGCGTTGCAAGGGCGTGTTACTTACTATACAACTTTGGCAGGTGCGCGTGCCGCATGCGCAGGGATGCAACATTTAACCGGGCTCAAGGTTTACGATTTGCAAAGTTTGCATCAACGTTTAATTAAATAATTTTTGAAAGATTTAATAATATGAGTAGCGTTCCTTTAACTCTTCTTGGTGCAGAAAAGTTGCGCCAAGAGCTGCATAATTTAAAAACAGTAGAGCGTCCTTCGGTGATTGCTGCGATTGCTGAAGCGCGTGCGCAGGGCGACTTATCTGAGAATGCAGAATATGATGCTGCCAAAGAACGTCAAGGTTTTGTTGAAGGGCGCATCCAAGATTTGGAAGGCAAATTGAGTAGTGCGCAGATAATTGATCCTAAGACCATCAATGCAGGTGGACGGTGTGTGTTTGGTTCGACTGTCGTGTTGGAAGATGTGAATGATGGAGATGTGGTGACGTATCAAATTGTCGGCGACGACGAAGCCGATATTCGCCACCGTAAAATTTCGATCAGCTCACCCATTGCTCGCGCTTTGATTGGGAAATCGGTTGGAGATGTAGCTGAAGTTCGCGCTCCCGGCGGTTTGCGCGAATATGAGGTTGTTGAGGTTCAGTATATTTAACTGCGACTGCCCAGCTGCTTTTTAGTGAGTGGCTTTTTACCTTTGTGGCGCGGCATTTTTTTAATTTCGATTAAATTTGCATCTGGGTTAGGTAGATAGACCACCAAGATTTTCCCGATGTGTTGCACAGGTGCGGCGTTCAGTTCAGTGCAAATTTGTTCCAGGATGGTTGCACGCAACTCACGATCATCACCCATCACCCGAATTTTAATCAGTTCGTGACGTTTCAAGCTCTCAGCGATCTCTTTCATCACTGACTCGGTTAGGCCAGCATTGCCGACCATCACAATAGGCTTCAATATATGGGCGCGTCCTTTAAGGGCGAGTCGTTCAGGTACGGTAAGCGATAACATAATGACTTTCAAAATTTAAGGCGCGGATTGTAAACGATGGAGAACAAAAAAGCAGAGCGTCCACGAAAAACACGAAAGCCACGAAACAGCACGATAGCTTTTGTAACTTCAGGTTTTTTGTATTTGTTCGTGTGTTTAGTGAATTTCGTGGACATGTCTTTTTTAGTATGAAACCTTCAAAGACCAGCAAGCAATGGATGCG
>JABFRF010000080.1 GCA_013141315.1 Gallionella sp.
ATAATGGAGCGGGTCTTGCACAAGCTGATATAGCCAAGCTGACAGAACGGTTTTATCGCCCGGTTGGCACCATCGGCAGTGGCAGTGGACTCGGACTTTCTATCGTCAAAAGCATCGCCGAGATTCACCATGCTGAATTGACTGTTACCCCGCGCAAAACAGGAAGTGGGCTGAGCGTTTCGGTGAGTTTCAAAACATAATATAGCTGTACTTTAAAGCTGCACTCATTCAACCCCCGCCAACACACAAATAAGACTTACTCGGCCACACCGCGTAAAATCCGCGCTTATTTAATTTTCAGTCCATAAAATGTCCATCCAATGGTTTCCCGGTCACATGACTTCGGCGCGCAGAAAAGCCGCCGAGACGATGGAGTTTACCGATGTCGTTATCGAGGTGTTGGATGCGCGCGCGCCTGAGGCAAGTTGCAATCCAATCATCGAAGAGCTGCGTTTGCATCGGCAACGCCCTTGCCTAAAGATACTCAATAAAGCCGATCTCGCCGACCCCATTGCCACGCAGGCTTGGCTGAATTTTTATAATCAACAAGACGGAGTCAAAGCGGTCGCGCTGAGTTGCAAAAGCACCAGCGATGCCGCCAAAGTCCCCAAGCTATGTCAGCCGCTTGCACCGCATCGCGACAACAATCACAAGCCGTTGCGCATGATGATTATGGGCATCCCCAATGTGGGAAAATCTACCCTGATGAACATGCTGCTCAAACGCCGCGTAGCTAATGTGGGCGATGAACCTGCGGTGACCAAATCACAGCAGAGTCACAAAATTAACGATCAGATGACGCTCACCGATTCACCAGGCTTGATGTGGCCAAAGATCGAACATACGAGCGATGGCCTGATGCTTGCGGCTATCCATGCCATTGGTCGCAACGCCGTGTTTGAAGAAGAAGTGGCGGAGTTCCTTGGCGGCGTTCTGTTAGAAAGCTACCCGGAATTACTCACTGCGCGTTTCGGCTTTGATGTGGCGGGTTTAGACGGTATAGCTGTGCTAGAAGCCATCGCCAAAAAGCGTGGCTGTTTAATCAAAGGAAAAAATGGCGGCATGGATTTAGAAAAAGCCGCGATGATTTTTTTGACCGAACTTCGTAGTGGCAAGCTGGGACGCATCAGCTTAGAAACGCCAGAATCACGCAGCGACATGCTCGCCAGACACGTACCCATCAGCCTTCCAGAATAGCTTTTGAACTTATCGCCTTGCTGCTTATCTCAACACCGCTGCTGCACTTCGCATGTCACACATCGACGTGTTAAAGTAACACTCAGAGCGATACTCGCCCGATCAATTTCCACAAAGGATTCAATATGAAAAAACTTACTCAATCTCTCGCCGTTGTTTTCAGTCTTGCTTTAAGTGTTACGCTGGCTCACGCTGAAGAAAAGGAATGCGACACAGCGATGCATAACCAAAAAAATGCTGGGGTAGAAAAATGTGATTCACCTATGCACAATCAAAAGCATGCTAAAGCTGAAAAATGTGATACCCCGACGCACAACATGCAGCACACCGCAATGAGCGGCGACATTTTTAGTGAGGCAGACACTAACCACGATGGTGCGGTTTCAAAAAAAGAATTTAATGCTTATTACACGAAACACAACGCCAAGCATTTTAGTGAGCTAGACGCTAACCATGATGGCAAACTGACTGCCAATGAAATGCAAGACAATCCTCCGCCTCAACCACCCGTAGTCACCAGCGGCGGCACGGCACATTTGGATAACCGCTTTGCGGCTGCGGATGCAAACCACGATGGCGGCTTGGACAAAGAGGAAGCGGTGAATATGCCGATGCTGTCTAAATACTATGACGAAGTGGATAGCAATCATGATGGCAAAGTCACTCGTCAAGAATACTTCGACGCAATGCCGATTTTGCATGGTGCGAAAAACATTCCAATAGGTGGCGCATCGCAATCTATGTAGTTGGCACAGACATGAATTACTACAAGGCCAGCTTCTGCTGGCTTTGTTTTTTAGGGAGGTGCTGATTAAATTTCTGGAGACTGTGCTGTTTGGCTCCTCCCCTGATAAGGGGAAGCTGGGAGGGGTTTAAGCTGTCCACTAAGCACAGCAGGGCTTTCAGCGAAAAGCGGAACCCCCTCCAACTCCCCCTTGTCAGGGGGAGAGCCACTCCCTGATTCCACAAACCTATTAAATCAGTGTCTCCTGAGGTAAATGATTAGTGACCACTCCGCAAAGCGTCCTCGCCGCATTCGCCATTATCTTAATTGACCTGTTCGCACGAGCCGGTTTGGATAAGGTGTTGGCGTTAGTCGGCAGCCCCGAAACCATTGCACTTTGGGCTCAGCTGCAATCGGTGGTGGAGTTGGTTAGCGCGGTCACGATTGTCGGTGTACTCACTGGCCTAACCGTCATGATCGCGCAACTGCACGAGCCTAGCGACGAGCCAATTTTATTGCGTCATGCACTCAAGCTGGCATTCGTCACCGCGCTATTGGTCGCGCTACTCGTGGCATTTTCATCCTCACTTTTATCCGCTTGGCTCACGCAAGGAAAAATCTCAGCAACGTTATTTTTACTTTCCGCATTGATCGGCTGCATTGCCATCCTTCCCTCCACGCTGAATGCCTATTGGCTGGGGAAACACCAGCAGCAGCGTATGCTACGACTCGCGCTGCTCACCAGTTTGGTATTACTGATGGTGGCAAGTGGTGCTTGGCTTAAATTGCCTCTAGGCGAATTGCTGCTGGTGCAATGTGTCGTGCTAGCCGTCATCGGCTTTGCGTGCTGGCTGTATCTGCGCAAGCTATTACGAGCAAATCTTGCACAAAAAAACTCGTTGGACTATCGAGACAAGCTGATGAAATTTGTCCCAGTTGGATTGGCAATCGGCATTATGAGTCCCGTTTCAATGCTGTTGATACGGGGCATATTGGCGCAAACGCTATCGTGGGATGAGGCAGGCATTATGCAAGCCCTGTGGCGTTCTACCGAGTGGATTACCGCAAGCGCAGCTGGGGTGTTGTCGCTGATATTTTTGCCGCGTTTCAGCAACGCTTATGGTTCGTCACGATTCAAATCTGAACTATTGCGTGCGGGCGTGATGGTGCTGATTCCAACCGCTTGCATGCTAGTCATCATCTACCTCAATCAACACGTCATACTCTCCACGCTGTATGACTCTCGCTTTGCCGTGAGTGATGCAACAGCGGCATGGTTCATGTTGGGCTGCTGGATACGCATCGCTTCATGGGTGTTTTTGTTCGGACTATTCGCCGCCCATCGCACTAAGCTGATTATTGTAGGTGAGCTATTCTCACTGCCGCTGTACGCCTTGTTGCTATGGCTATTCGCGGATGGCATGACCCTAGAGCGTGCTGCCATTTTGTGCCTCGTCAGCTACGTCACGTATTTGGTCTTCAATGCTATTGGATTAGGGTATGCTGCTCGAAAAAATCTAATTCCCTCGCTTGGCGGTTTTTAGATAGGCCAGCCAACCTCCGCCCCAACGGTGAATACTCAGTCCGGATAGAATGAATGCCGTACCGATCCAAACATGCGGCATCACAGCTTCACCGTTTAAAGTGTGCCCCAGCAACAATGCCAATACTGGTGTGATCAGCGTGATCAATGCGATCTTTGCAGCATCCATATGCTTGATCATGTAATAGTAAAGTGCAAATCCCAACACTGATCCGAATATACCCAGGTAAAAAGTTGCCGCAACTGCACGTTCTGGTAATGATACGGGAAGCGCTTCATCAGCCAGCCACCAAGTAATGTAAAAGAACGGCAAGGCGACTAGCAATGAACCCAGCGTGGTGGCCAGTGGCGGACCGTCGTCAGCGATCTTTTTTATCCAAACCAAGCCCAGTGATTGAATCACGACAGCGACAAATAGCGCAAACAGACTCAATAGCGCTCCTTGACCAAGATTCAAACCGCCTTGAAATACCATTAGCAGACCGATCAGGCCAAGCAACATTCCGGCCCACTTATTCATTGTGACTGCTTCTTCTTTCAGCCATAGCATCGCACCCAGGCTGGTGATCAGGGGGGACAAGCCGAACATCACCGAGATCATCCCCGAACTGACTACACGTGATGACCAATAGGTCAAAGCCATTGCCCCGAACATACTTAGACCACTGACCAGATAGCTGAGTCGTGCCTTGTGATGCAAAGGAAATGCAATACGCATCAAGACTAGTAATGCGCCACATAGCAGCGCGCCTAACACCATACGTGACAACACGGCAAAACTGAATCCCACGCCAAGCGCGCTCCACTTGATGGCAAGTGGCGTGGTTGACCAAATCAATATCACTGAAACGAATGCGGCGGGTAGCGACATGCTATCTTCTCCAAACAATCACCCCTAAAACAAAAAAAGACCACCGGGTGTTTGGGTGGCCTTTGCAATATCAGATACTCAACAATCTAAGTGAAAGCTATCCTATACACAGCATCAAACCTTGGCTGTTTGATGCAAGCGGTGATCTGTAGTGGTCGGAAGAAATGAAAGGTTGTGCATGGGGGGGATTATCCCGTTACGGCGACACCCAAGTCAAATGTGAGGTGTTTGTGCGCCACTATATGCCCAATGCCTGCAATCACCATGCGCGGGTGAATTCATTTTTACCTGGCTATGCAAGGTGGTGTTGCTGGTATCATTCTGTCTCTCCGGTCTCAAGCGTGCGTTGTAAACGCTATACTCCCTCAATGCGTTAGTACAACCACCCCATTTTTTACTCTGATGCGCAAAGGAAATTAAATTGAAAACTCAATCATCTACCCTGATTCGTTCATTGCTGGCCATCGCTGCGATTTCTGCGGTCACAGCCTGTTCACCCAAGCCCGCCAATGAAGATAACGCAGCACAGACCAAAGCGATTGTCGACCAAGCGGTAGCCGAGACCAAAAAGCAAATGCTTGCAGAGCAAGCTGCTGAAAAGTCCAAACAGGAAGCACTTGCTGCTGAGGAAGCTGCCACAAAAGCCAAGCAAGATGCAGCGGTTGCGCAGGCTGTGGCAGAAGCTAAAAAAGAATTTGCAGCAGAACAACATGCCGCAGCGGCTAAAGCCAAGAAAAACAAAGCCGCACCTGCTCATGCCCCGGCTGCCGCTGCTCCAGTAGCGACCAATGGTTCGGCATCACCTGTTACTAGTTCAGTTGTGCCAAAGAAAATAGTTTGCACCACTTGCGGGGTGATTGTCTCTATCCACGAAGTTGAAATTGCAGGCAAAGGTTCCGGATTGGGGGTTGTGGCGGGTGGCGTAGTTGGGGGCTTGTTGGGCAACCAAGTCGGTCAGGGTAGTGGGCGTGATTTGGCAACCATTGCAGGGGCAATCGGCGGAGCAGTAGCAGGTAACAAAATCGAACAAAACTCAAAAAAGGCCAAGAGCTACAACATTACCGTCAAAATGGAAACCGGCGAAGAGGTGGTTTATCATCAAGCCACCTTACCTAATTTCGTCAAAGGGGATCCTGTTAGGATTGAAAATGATGTAGTGGTTAAAAAATAGCCCGCAATTACTTTGTGGTGGAAAAAGGGGGCTTCGCCCCCTTTTTTGTGTGCGTCAAACTTCATGCGCCCACTGGTGATTTCACTATTGACCAGAGCTGCCACGCAGAAAATAATGAACCCTATTTAACACATGCCTGTGCCAGCTTGGCACCAATCAATGGAAACGATTCATGAACATTAAGTTATTCAGCAGCACGTTACTCATCATTTGCGCTACTGTTGTCCAGGCAGGCCCTTTGGATGACCTCAATAAAGCCGCGAGTGATGCCTTTGGTAAAGCGATTGCCCATAAAGCTTCTGAAGCAGCCAAAGCCAAGGCCAACAAGGCTATCGCTCTCAAGTTGAATAAAAAACTACTCGCTGAATCCAGAAGCAATCAATGTGTGTTCAAGAGTAACAGCGATGAATTGGAACCCGGTTGCGATAACAAAGCCAAGCGACTTGCCGCTCTCATGATAAAAACCAAAAAAACTTTACAAGATTCAGGGCAGTCCGGATTCAAATTCATCGTCTCCGGCCACACAGACACATCGGGTGATGCGGCGAAAAACAAAGACCTTTCCAAGCAGCGTGCACAAGTCATGGTAAAGCAACTCATCTCGCACGGTGTCGATTCAAGCGACATTGAAGCAATCGGCATGGGTTCTGACAAACCACTGGTGAAACCCGATAACACGCCGGCCAAAATGGCGCGAAATCGCCGCTATGAAATTCAAATCGGTTTTTAAGGTTTACGGCTAACTTAAAGTGCAACTGCGAAAGGCTGACCTTGATTTTCTGGCTTGGCTAATTGTTAAGTTGTCTTTGACCTGCATCAACAGGGCGGCACGAAATAACATCTAAAATCACGTTGCGGAATGTGCTACATTTGTCCCGATGTGGGTCCAAAAATTGAAACGCAATTTAAAAATAAGGAAATTGAAGATGGAAAGAATCAGAGCAAAATCTCCCCGTGCAGTGCAAGCTTACACACTTGTCACAGACTTGCAGCAACGCTTCGTTACCAAACTAAATGCGATCAGCAAAAAAATCGGCAACGGAAAATCTTATGAGCCGACTGAATGGTTTCGTGATGAAGGCAAGCATGGCGGCGGTGTGCGATTCATGGCGACAGACGAATCGTTATTCAATCGTGCATCGGTCAACACCTCACAGGTGCAATATGACGATGACGATACGAAGCAATTGGCTTCCGCATCTGCCATCTCCACCATCATTCACCCCAAAAATCCGCTGGCGCCCTCGGTACACATCCATATCAGCTGGACAGAGTTGAAGAATGGCAACGGCTACTGGCGCGTCATGGCCGACCTTAATCCTGCTATCGAATATAGCGAAGATAAAGCTGAGTTTGCCAACAAACTCAAGCAGTCCGCACCTCAGCAATATGCCGAAGCAGCGGCGCAAGGTGATCGCTACTTCAATATTCCGGTATTGGGCCGTCATCGCGGCGTAACACATTTTTATTTGGAAAATTATGCCAGCGGCAATTTTGAAACCGATATGGCCATGGCCAAAACAGTCGGTGAAGCGGCAATCGATACCTACTGCGACATCTTGTCAGCGGCTATTGAAAAACGCACCTCGCCCACCGAAGTTGATTTCAAAAGGCAACTGGACTATCACACGGTATATTTCTTCCAGGTGTTGACGTTGGATCGCGGCACCACATCCGGCTTGCTGGTGCATAACCAAAATGACGTGGGCATTCTGGCATCGCTGCCTTCACTGGTTAATCGACCGTTGCTGAAGTCATGGGTGCAGAAGATGCCCGCACCGCAGGATATGCTGCTGACTAATATGATCGATTGTCTGGCAAACGAATATGTTTGCGCGGTGAATGATGACACCAAGCAGGCCTTAGCTAATTGCGTGCGCAAGCACTATCAAACCCATCCGGAGGCGATCAATATGCAAGCCACAGGCGATTCGATCCCGCCTACCGTCAACAACCACCTCTGAAATAATGCGGAAGAGATCAAGGGGTAACTATTGATGTAAAGTTACCCCTGATTGGCCTTGTTATGGGTGGGTCGGTCAACTTGGTGGTGTGGAAAAGATTATTCAAGTTGATCGTGATTACTTGGCGAGCTAACTACCTATCAATTGAATACTCCAAAACACCAAGAAGCCGCTGAATAGTACCAAGGTTGATATTGGCTTCTCTTCAACCTCATGCGCCTCCATCAATAATTCTTCAGTAACCAAATACAGTAACGCTGCTGCACTGAACGCCAGCGATGCACCAATGATTGGGTGTGACGCACCCGCCAACAAGAAATTGCCTAGTAAGGAAAAACTCAGCACGGTTGCGCCAAGCGCCCCGGAGATCGCAATGATGCGCCATCCTGTGGTCGCTTCGGAAGCCAGCGCCAAACCAAGGAATAGTAATTCAACCGATAAGCCGAGTGCCAAAATCATACCTGTCTCGCCACCCGCAGCGAATCCTGCACCGATAATAAAACCATCCGTCGCAACATCGATAAAAGTTGCCAGCAACAATCCCGTGCTTATGCCTTGCGCTACGCTAGCGGCTAAAGCCTGATGTTCCAAGCGCATCGTCCATAACTTCAAACCATACATGAACAAACTGCCCGATGCGAATGCAGCGATCAATACGAGTCCAGGCGCATGCTCCTTTTCGATGCTGGGCAACAACTCCACTGCCAATGCTGCCAAAACTACGCCTGCGGCGAAGTGCTGTATGAGGCTGCGTGCATTTCGGCTCGGACTCCATAGCGAGGCGAGTACCCCGCCACCCAGCGCAACCAATGCGGGAATCGCCATGAGTAAAAGATTATCGAGATTCATAATGTATGTAGATGGGTCGAATGTAATAAATGGTATCGTAACCTTAAGCTAACAGTGTAACCTTAGTCACTGCATTTGCTTTGTCAATATCAAGTAGCATTTCACAGTATTCGTTATTGGTACCATCTGGCGTAGGGTCATCTGCACAACTACATCCGGCGATTACCCCCGAATAAAGAATGCCCACCTTGATGCGAATTACATTATCCATCTCTGTGGTGTGCAGAACCAATACCGTGATGTGACCGGAAGCTACCATGTTGCTGATAGCTAATCCTTGCTGCAATGGCAATTGATCGGCATGCAATTCCGAAATCTCCTGTTTGAGTGCCACCTCAAAACCGGATGTCCCCCAAGCTTGTAAAGTGCCAGTCAGTTTCAACATAAAATGTTCAAGAACCATTCTGAATTTTTAGCATGTTACCTTCATCAGCCTTCAGTATCACGACAATACAAAATCACATCGCTAAGGCGAATTCGTTTGTTGTGATTATGTTTTTAGCCAAATTTAAAACACTATGAAATCGACCGGCATAGTTCTAGAATGGTGCAGTCTCAGGTGTAATTTCCCTATTTCCCTTGGTATGCAAAAAGTGGGAGGGCAGATGGAATTGGTTTGGTCAAAAAAACTCAGTGTCGGCAATGCCTCACTTGACGCTGAACATCAGCAAATCATCAAATTGGTAAACGAGGTTGATCGTGCAATCGGCGCGAAAAACATGGCGCGTTTCTCTCAGACTTTAAAGCAACTCGAAGAAGCAGCACGGGAGCATTTTTTAAATGAAGCCAAGATTGCGCGCGCAATTGATTACGATTTCAATCAACACAACATCGAACATCATTACATTTTGAGAGAGATGCAGCTCATTGAAACAGAGTTGGACGCTCAACATGGAAGCTGGTCTGCGAGCGTTGCAGAACATTATTTTCAATTTCTTAGCACTTGGGCGATTGATCATATCGACGAAGATGACATGAAAATGAAAGCGTTGTTAGTAGCCCGCCCTTACCATTTTAAACCCGGTGATTTCTCTGATTGAGGTCACTTGTTGATTTGAAAAACAACTCCATCGACTTCTTCCACGCGGTTGTCCTGAATGATGCGACGTGCAATGTCTTTAACGTCGATTACGGCATCAAATTTTAGCTTTTGCCATTGCTCTGGATCCTTGTGTGCAGATGATTCCTCGCTGCTTAATGGCTGTACATTGTTTGCCCCATAATATTCCACTACTTCTTGGATGTTCGCGTCATTGGTTTTGGCTTTGAATTTAATCAGGAAACTTCCGGATTGCTTGATGGACTCGTCTTTCTTTACAGACTCCTCTTTTTTTGTAGGCTCTTCAGCTGCAGCCACATAGGAAATAAAGCCTGAACATAAACCGATACTCGCAATAAGCAAGGTAAAGGAGTGTTGCCATTTTTTGGAATCTTTCATTGTGTCCTCGCGTATTCACTTCTTAATATGAAACCGGTGGCAATTGCAATAATGCCCCTAACCTCATACTAACAAAACAATCAAATTTCAAATACAAAAACTTGTCTTGATTGGCCTGTTTTATGCTTTAAAAATTTCCGCTTTTAGACCATAAATTTCCTTTATTTTATTGATGTATATCAAGTTTTTTGTAGTAACAGGCGTATCATATTAGACGCAAGTGTAGGGGGTTTTAGTTGGAATTATTTCTTTAAGGAGAAAATCATGAACACCAATGTAACAGGCGTACAAGGCGATGTCAGCAAAGAAAAGCTGATGCAAGATTTACGTGTGGTAGTGGCCGATGCCGAAGAATTGTTACGCGCTACTGCAGGTCAGGCTGGCGAAAAATTATCTGAGAAAATGTCCACGACACGCGAGCGTATTCAAGAAAATCTTGCGTCTGCAAAGGCGCGACTGATTAGCGCAGAAGCGGTGGTCGTTGCCAGAACTAAGCAAGCAGCCAAAGCCACAGACGAGTATGTACATGAGAACCCTTGGAAGTCTGTAGGCGTGGGCGCAGCGGTAGGAGTGATTGTAGGTATGCTGATCGCGCGTGGTCGATAACTCATGTCCGAGTCTAGCTCAGGTTTGATGGGCTCACTCAGGCAATTAATTTCGACGCTGACCACCATTGTCTCAACTCGGCTTGAGTTGCTGGCGAATGAATTGCAAGAAGAGCGTCTGCGCTTGACGCAGATGCTCTTTTTTTCTTTATGCACCCTATTTCTTTTTGGCATCGGCATCGTGCTGCTGGTTGCATTCATCGTTGTGCTATTTTGGGATGAGCATCGCCTTGCAGTCCTCGGATTTATGAGTGTGCTTTTTTTGGCATTGGGTACGGTGACAGCACTGATGTTACGCAATCAATCCCTAACCCGATCAAAGTTATTTGATACCAGTCTTGCTGAGTTAGTTAAAGACAGAGAGCAACTCAACGCCAGTCAAAATAAGGCTGAATCGTTATGAACAATCAGCTAGTCGAAGTCATGCTGCGACGTAGTGAATTATTGCTGAGAATCGCAAAGCAACGCGACGAGGTTGTTGAACTTAGCTCGCGCTGGCAAACACCGTTTTCACTCGCCGACCAGACCTTGGAAATTATGCGCTTTTTCCGCGCTCATCTTGCCCTAACCACGGGCATCGCTGCCTTGGTTGCAGTACGCCGTCGTGGCTTTTTAGGTTTATGGAAAATCGTGTGGCGGGGATGGCGGCTATATCGCCTAGCAAAAACTTTTACAACAAAACTACCTACTCACTTCTAAGACTTTTTTTTGCGCGCTGCATAATTAGACCCTGCCAGACTGGTGCCTGTTTAACATTGCAAGACTGAGCCTTGCAGTGCAGAGCAGAATGCGCTTCTTCGTCTGCTATCATCACGCCCATGCTCAATATCCTGAATTTGTCTTACCTGCAAGGCGGTATCCCGCTCCTACAAAATGCAAATCTACAGGCGTTCGCCAACCAGCGCATCGGTCTAGTCGGAAAGAACGGCTGCGGTAAATCCACGTTGTTCCGCCTGATACGCGGTGAGATCAAGCCGGACAGTGGCGAGGTTTCCCTACAGTCCGGCAAGACCATCGCGTTTGTCGAACAGGAGATCGCCAACTCTGATCAGCCCGCGCTGGAATTCGTACTCGACGGCGATGCCGAGTTGCGTCGGCTGGAAAAAATACTGGTGCAAGAGAACCACGACACGGCGTGGTTCGATGCGCAACACCGCTTTGAGGACATCGACGGCTATGGTGCCAAGGCACGAGCCGCGCAATTACTGAACGGGCTGGGTTTTGCCAGCGACACGCTGGAGCGACCTGTGACCAGCTTCTCAGGTGGCTGGCGTATGCGGCTGAATCTGGCGCGTGCATTGATGCATAGAGCTGATTTATTGCTGCTCGACGAACCCACCAACCATCTTGATCTCGAAGCCATCCTTTGGCTCGAACAATATTTGGCGCGCTATCCCGGCAGCATTTTGCTGGTCTCGCATGATCGCGAATTCCTCAACGCCTGCGTCAACCGCATCGCCCATGTGCACGACCAAACCATCGATTGCTACACCGGCGACTACGACGACTTTGAGCGCGCCCGCACGGAAAAAATCGCGCAGCAGAATCAGGCATTCAACAAACAACAGGAAAAAATCGCACATCTGGAAGACTTCGTGCGTCGCTTTCGCGCCCAAGCCACCAAGGCCAAGCAGGCGCAAAGTCGCATCAAAGCGTTGGATAGGATTACGCGCATCGCAGCCGTGCATGTCACTGACGGCCATTTCGAATTGGAGATTGAAGCCCCGGAACGCAGTCCGGATTTATTGATGCGCGCAGAAAAAATGGGCTTCGCCTATGGCGACAACACCCCTCTCCCCAACCCTCTCCCGCAAGCGGGCGAGGGGGCAAACGTCTCGATACGCGAACCTCGCGGTAAGGTGCTGTTCAGCAACATCGAGTTGGTGCTGCGTGCTGGTGCGCGAATCGCGCTGCTCGGACCCAACGGTGCGGGAAAATCCACACTGATCAAATTGCTGGTCGGTGAATTGCAACCCACCTCGGGCACGCTTGCGATCACCCCCGACATCCGCATCGGTTACTTCGCCCAACATCAACTGGAAAATCTTGACAGTGCCGCCACCCCCCTGCAGCACATGGAACGCTTCGCACCCAAGGAAACAACACTGGCGCTACGCACCTTTTTGGGCCGCTTTGGCTTG